>DATLWH010000721.1:0-6502 GCA_035576505.1 Thermoanaerobaculia bacterium
TGCCGACTCCAGAGCGCTTCGTGACGACCGATACGAGTAGACGACGATCACACTAAGCGGCAGAACCGAGAGGAGAAAGCAGGCCAGGACGAGCTGAGCGCGGATCTTCATCGAAGCACTTCGATGGTAAGACGAAATTGAGCGGAGAAGGTTTGGGGGATCGCCGTGCGCACGATGCAGAACCGGACCGTTAACGATGACCAGCCACACCGGCAACGCGCACCCGCGATTTACAAGTGCGCAACTGCGCTTTCAGCTAGCGCATTTACGCTCTCTGAGCGCGACATATCATTCTCCAAGCATCCAGATGCGATTTCTGCGCTCGCAGCTGCGATTGCTAAGCTCTCGATCGCGACTTCCGAGCTCGGAACTACACTTCCTGAGCGCGCAGATGGGATGCCATCGCGTTCATGCGATCATCTGACGCTCAGTAGTTTAGCCTGGAGCGAAAAGCAAAGGCCTGGCCCCGTATCACCCAACGACCGCTGCTGATTGATGACTGGCGCGACACCGGCCGAGCCGGTGATAAGCTGGATTCCATGAAGGTTCTCGCCTACGAGGCAATCGTCGAGCGTGGCGAAGTCAAGCTGCCGGAAACCGTGACACTTCCGGAGCACGCTAAGGTATACGTCGTCGTTCCCGGAGACGAAGATCTGCCGTCCTCCAGGATTGAAACTCCTCGGCTCCTGCGGTCCGAACAGGTATCCGATTTCGCAATGGAGATCGTGGAAGGAGAGAATGCCACCGTACGATGATCGGCTCTTTGCGCCGCCAGCGGCGGTTTTGAACGCACGCCTCCGCAATCGCAAAACGGCGCGATCATTCCGGATGTCTTGCTCCTGATCGACACGGGCGCCGACGTGACGCTGCTTCCGCTCGGTGCGGTGAACGCGGCAGGGATCGAGCAGACCGGCGGCTCGTACGAGTTGCTGGCGTTCGACGGCAGATCGAGCGCCGTTGGAGCGGTCCGCGCTGAACTGCTGATGCTCGGCCGCACATTTCGCGGTCAGTTTCTCGTGATCGATGAACAAGTCGGCATCCTCGGCCGCAACATTCTCAATGCTCTGGCTCTCGTGCTGGATGGGCCGCGGCAGACGTGGAGTGAGCAAAAAAACGATCGAGCCGAACCGCGCTGAAGGACGCCGGCGGTTACATCGAAAATGGCTTGGCGAGATGCCGAGTCGTGGGCAGCCAGGTTGCACTCCATCCAATCGCGTCCACACACGGCGCTTCATCGATGGCAGACCGCAAACGGGGGAATCTTTTCGAACGTGTGGGTTGAGCGGGTCAGGAATCGGCGGGGCCGACGGGACTCGTATTCGTACAACCTTCGACGGCTCGGTAAGGTGTTGAAAGCACGATACGCGAAAACTCCCGGAGTCCGAACGTTGCCCTGGTGGGGGTACGTATTGAGGACGTGGAACTGGGTTACTCCGCCGGGTTCCCCGGTACACCTCTGCCTTGCCGAGCGAGCATTACCTTCCAGACCTGCGCAAGTCGCCGGGTCTGGCTTTGGATGGACTTGCTCGTCTGCCGGCAAGAACCCGCAGGGTAGACCTTCTCCTGGCATCGATGGCAAGGACGAGTCCCGCCGTTTCGGCCAATCACTATCGCGTCTAGCGAACGCCGAAATCTGGAAGCAGTAACACTCTGCCACTCAGTAGTTTAGCGCGGAGCCAAAAACAAAGGCCTGGCCCCATATTGTCACCCGAATTGAGGGAGAGCACCGGACGTGGGAGCGCTTCTGGCGTCGCCTCCGCGCGAGGATCATCGTGGAGTCCGGCCACGTGACGTCGTTGGCAGACTGAGTACCTACCCGCGACTGCGCGAAATGGAGCCGATGGATTGTGCGTTCGCCACGCTCTGGCCCGAGATCGCCTTCGACCCGATGAGCATCGGGCCGGCGAAGTTCTGACCGGGCACGCTGCCGAAGCATCGGAGGCCGCGTTCGTTCAGAAGATCGGACGGTCGACCGGCCGTGTCACGGCGTTCGATCTCGATTTCATCGATATCGGCTATTCCTTCTGGAGGGTGCGACTCAAACGGTACGTGGAGATCGGCTCTGTCGCAGAGAAATTCAGCGCGGCAGGCGACAGCGGGGCCCTCGTTTTCACGAACGACTTTCGACCTCTGGGTTTGCTCTTCGCGTCCACAACGACGGGACTGGCGTACGCACATCCTTTCGATGCTGTCATAAAGCGACTCGGAGTGCAGTTGCTGGTGTGAGGGCTTGTTTTTGCGAAGCCCCTCGTGAGTGACGAACTTTAGCCTGTCGTACACCACGCTCGACAAAAACCCGTTCAGCTCGCCGGCCGCCTGGCGTCGATCCCCGCCGCTATCTCCGGCCTTCCCGCCGCGATCACTTCGCTGAACTACCTCAAGCAGATTGTGGTGACGAAGAGCTTCGGGGCATAAACGATACAGGTCGTAAGTTCGCCTGCTCGATGTCTACCGCTGCTCCCCCGAACGTCAACGAATTGGTCGCGCGGCTGCAAACGTGTCTGAAGAGCATGGAGCAGTTCGACAACGCCGAGATTCTGCCCGCGGTGAAGTCTGTGCAGTCTCTTTCTCCGACCGATCGCGACCAGTGCTTCATCGGAACGTACTACCGCGCGGTAGCGAACGTCCGCACAACTCTCGCGCTGAACCACCCGAAGCACTTCCAAGCGATCGCCATGCTCGCCCGCACGAACATCGAGCTCGCGATGGACATCCGCCTGCTGTCGATGATCCCACAGGCTCCCGAAAAGATGATCGCTGGCGAGAAGTCTGAAAAGCTTCGCGTTGCGCAGAAGATCGTCGAGTTTGCGACGAAGTCCGGCACGGCTGTCCACGACCTCACGACTTACCAGACCTTCATTGCGAACGAAGAAGCCAACATCCTCGCGCTTCGCCAGCAGCTCTGGGGCACACAGAAGCCCCAGGACCACTGGTCCACGATGAAAGTTCGCGAGAGAGCGGTCCTTCTCAAAGCACCGTTTGAAGAACTCTACGAGATCAAGTACCGGCACCTTAGCTGGCAGGTTCACTCCGGCCTCACCGGTGTACTCGGTCAGCCGGCCGCCACGTTCGAAGTGATGTGTGGAGACGCGTTTGGAATCGCGATGGAGTGTTACGAACAGGTGCTCGATGCCATGATCACCGAGTACCAAATCCAGAAGGCCGATCCGAAGATCCACAACAAACTGAAGTACGCGCGGGTCGTTCCTTTCACCGACGGCGAAAACCAACGAGCTGCCCTTGAGCGCGAGTTGCTTGGCTGATCCCGACCCGCCCGCCCTCGCCGCGTCACGCCCGCTGCAAATCATGCTCGATGCGTTCTGCTCCTGAGTCGCGAGCGGTGGTCGCGCCGCGGCTCCCGCCCGCGCGAATGGCACGGGCATCACGAGAGGCATTAGCCGTTCTTGATCTCGGCGGCGAGAACGACGTGGGCCTGCCAACCATCGGGACGCGTGTTGTGGCCGACGGGACTCGAACCCGCGACCTCCGGCGTGACAGGCCGGGGGCTACTCGCCCACGAAGCGACACACCGCCTGCGCGCTCCGGCGCGCGAGATTCTCATTCGGCACGACGGTCATCCGTCGGAGAAGGAGGCGCGGGAACATTTCTCGCGGTCGAGCCTACACTACTCCCCTTCCAGCATCTCTTCCGGGATGTCGAAGTTCGTCCAGACGTTCTGGACGTCGTCCTGGTCGTCGAGCATCTCCATGAGGCGCATCATCTGCTTCGATTTCTGTTCATCGAGCTTGACGTAGTTGGACGGGATCTGGCCGAGCTTTGCCTCGACAGTGGGGATCTTGTTCTTCTCCAGCGCCTGGCGCACCTGCTCGAAGGCCTCCGGCGCGGTGTAGATCTCGTAGATGTCGGCGTCGCCGGTCTGCAGGTCGTCTGCACCTGCTTCCAGGGCCACTTCCATCAGCTTGTCTTCGTTCGCGGCGCTCTTCTCGATGGCGAAGTAGCCCTTGCGCTCGAACTGGAAGCGCACCGAGCCGGGGGTTCCCATGTTGCCGCCGCACTTCTCGAAGACGTGGCGGATCTCGGGGGTGGTGCGGTTGGTGTTGTCGGTCATCGTCTCGACCATGATGGCCACGCCGCCGGGGCCGTAGCCCTCGTAGGTCAGTTCCTCGTAGTTCACGCCTTCGAGCTCACCGGTACCGCGCTTGACGGCGCGGTCGATGTTGTCTTTGGGCATGTTGTTGGCCTTCGCCTCGGCCACGGCGGCGCGCAGGCGGGGGTTGCCATCGATGTCTCCTCCGCCCAACCGCGCCGCGACGGTCATTTCCTTGATGATGCGGGTGAAGATCTTTCCGCGCTTGGCGTCGGCCGCACCTTTCTTGTGCTTGATGGTGCTCCATTTGCTGTGGCCGGACATCGGGCTGCTCCTTTTTTGGTTGAGACGGGACCACCGTCCCGGTAATTGAGGGGGCGTGATTATAGCTGAACAGGTAAGCTTCGGTGGATGGATTCACCCGCGTTTCCGCTCCGCATCATCTTCGATGACGGGGCCGTGCAGGAGATCGCCTCGGCCGAGGAGTTGCTGGAAGAGCTCGACACGATCGACTCCACCGATCCTGGAAATCGCATCTGGATCCGAGACGAACGGGATCGGACCGTTCGTCTGCGGATGCGTGGTGGAATCGTGGAGGTTTTCGAGGTCTAACCGTGCCGGCTAACGGCCAGCCGCGGCCGTCGGGGCGCCTCCGAAGTGGACGGGCACACCCATCTCGCGCAGTAGGTTGTGCGCGCCGTCGACCGCGTCCATGACCCACAGCATGTACACCGCATCGACGTGAATCGAGCGGGTGATGTCGGGGTCGACGACGAAGTCGGAGCCGAGCGACTCGTACGTGCCGTCGAAGAGCAGGCCGCAAAGCTCCCCTTTCGCGTTCAGGGTCGGTGAGCCGGAGTTGCCGCCGGTGGTGTCGACGGTGGAGAGGAAGTTGACCGGAACCGCGCCGAGGCGCGCGTCGATGTAGCCCGCGGTCTTGTTCGTGCGGATGGCCTCGAGCTCCGCCTTCGGGGCGTCGAACTCGCCCGAGCCGGTGTTCTTGGCCAGGATGCCGCTGAGTGTCGTCAGCGGGGTGTACTTGACCCCGTCGCGAGGCGTGTAGCCCTCGACCTGACCGAAGGTGATGCGAAGGGTTCCGTTGGCGTCGGGATAGAGGCGGCCGCCGCTGGAAGCGCGCAGGGCATCCATGTACATCGGGCGGACGCGCGACATGGCCCCGACGAGCTCATCCTGACGCTTCTCATTCTCGAGAGAGAGCGGCGAGATGGCGGCGGCGAGGTTGATCATGGCGTCGTTGCGCGCCTGGAGCTGTGCGGTCGTCTCGTCCTGCATGGCCTTGCGCTGCGCCAGATCGCCGATCTTCGTGTTCGCATAGAGCTGATCGAGGAACGGCTCGACGCCGCCGGCCTTGGCGATGACCTCGTCGATCGGGGCGATGCGCTGCCCCGCGGGAAGCTTCTGCGACTCGTTGAGGAAGTAGCGCAGGCCGGCCCGGTCGCTGTTCGGCTCGATGCCTTTCTGGGCGCGGTTCACGCCCTCGGCGATCCGCGGCCAATCGCGCTGCTGGAACCCCATCTCACGGTCGATGTCGGTGGGCTTGGCCTTCTCGATCGAGAGGCGATAGATCGTCGACGACTGCGCCAGCATCGGCGAGCTGCGGACGATCCAGCCGAGGACGGTATCGCGCTGCTCGTGCTCCGTGGCCTGCCGCGCGATCGCGTTGATCTGATTCATCACGTCTTTGTACTTCGCTGCGTCCGGATGCGCCGCGATATAGGCGGCCAGGCCGGCCTCACGCTTCTGGCGCTGGGCGACGATGTGGAAGTTGTTGAAGCCGGTGAGCGTGCCGGTGTAGTTCTTGAGCACGTTGTCGTTGCCCTTGATGCGGCTGGCGTTCGCGATCTCGACCGCTTTGTTGCTCTTGCCGAGGTCGCGAAGGATGGTGTTGAGATCCGTGGCGTACCTGATCGTCGACGGATAGGTGTAGCTCTGCATGTTCGCCACTTCCGCGGCGGTGCGGTAGCGGAAGGTGCGGCCGGGGTAGCCGGCCACGAGCACGAAGTCGCCGGGGTTCACGCTCTCGGTCGAGACCTTGAGGATGTGCGCCGGGTGATAGGGAACGTTGTCTTTCGAGTAATCAGCGGGCTTGCCGTCTTTGCCGACGTAGGCGCGGAGATAGGACCAGTCGCCGGTGTGGCGCGGCCACATCCAGTTGTCGGTCTCGCCGCCGAAGTCGCCGATCCCGAGGGCCGGCGCGTAGACGAGGCGGACGTCTTTGATCTCCATCTGCGTGGTGCGGAGGTACTGCGACCCTTCGAAGAACGAGGCCACGCGGCAGCGCACGCCACCGGCCTTCTCGCACTCGTCGACGAGCTGCTTGACGTTTCGGTCGAGCGCTTTCTCGCGGTCGATGTTCGAAAGAGACGCCGGCACGCTGCCGGTGACGCGCGCCGTGACGTCTTCGATGTTCGTGGTCACGAAGATGCGGGAGCC
>DATLWH010000722.1:0-2884 GCA_035576505.1 Thermoanaerobaculia bacterium
AGGTAGCCGGCGAAGACACGCGTCAGCGAATCGCCGATGTAATGCAAGAGGAGACTCTTTTCGCCGAGGGTCGTGATCGCTTTCGCAACCGCGATCGGTGACGGGAAGATCTTCGTGCCGGAGAACTTCACGGCGAGGGACCAGAGGGCGAGGATGATGACGACCGTCATCAAAGGGAGCGCGATTTGCTGGAACCTCTTCATCGCGCAGCTCCGGCCGCACTGTGAATTATTCTCATACCTGATGCGCCAGCCCGATCTCGCCGAAGATCAAATCCCGCAGCTCGATGTACCGCCGGGACGACAAATCCCGCGGGTGGGCGATATCGATATCGACCACGCGCCGGATCCGGCCCGGCCTCGCGCTCATGACGACGACGCGGTCGGCGAGCTGGACCGACTCCTCGATGTCGTGCGTGACGAAGAGCACCGTCTTCCGTTCGGCGCGCCAGATCCGCAGCAGCTCGCTCCGCATCTGCAGACGCGTGATCGAGTCGAGGGCGCCGAACGGCTCATCGAGGAAAAGCACGTCGGGGTTGACGGCCAGTGCCCGGGCCACCTCGACGCGCTGTTTCATCCCCCCGGAGAGCTCGCGCGGATAGGCTTTCTCGAAGCCGTCGAGACCGACGAGCTGGATGTACTGCGCCACGCGCCGGCGCCGCTCGTCTTCCGGCATGTCGAAAAGACCGAAGCCGATGTTTCCTTCCACCGTGAGCCACGGAAAGACGCCGCGCTCCTGAAAGACAAAGATGCGCCTGCGGTCGGGAGCGGTCACCGTCTCGCCGTCGATGGCCACCGACCCCGCCGCCGGCGTGAGGAAACCGCCGGCGATGTTGAGAAGCGTCGACTTGCCGCATCCGGAGGGGCCGACGATGCAGAGGAACTCCCCCTCCTCAACCCCCAGAGTCATGTGCTGGAGGACTTCCATCGCGCCGAAGCGCATCGACACGTCGGTGAATTGGACTTTCACTCGGTGGCGTAACCCCATCGGACGGAGTCGAGACGCTCCAGGCGGCGCATGAGCAGGTCGAGCACGACCCCAATGGCGCCGATGAGAACCATGCCGGCGATGACGAGGTCGTAGCGGTTGCCCGCGTTGCGGGCGTCGACGATGAGGAATCCGAGACCGGAGTTGACGGCGATCATCTCGGCGGCCACCACCACCAGCCAGGCCACGCCCAGGGCGATGCGCATGGCCACGATGAGCTGCGGCAGAATCGCCGGCACGAGCACATCGGCGACGCGCGAACGGAGCGGGATGCCGAAGTTCCGCGCCGCGGCCAGATGGACGGGGTCGATGTTGTGGACCGCATTCATCGTGGCCACCGTGATGGGCAGGAGCGCGGCCAGGAAGATGAGAAAGATCGCCGAAATGTCGCCGACGCCGAACCAGAGGATGGCGATGGGGATCCAGGCCAGAGGGGAGACCGGCCGCAGCACCTGCACGATCGGATTGATGGCCATCTCCCCGCGCCGCATCATGCCCAGAGCCAGCCCCAGCGGGACGGCGATGACGAGTGCGGTGAGGTACCCCCAGGTGACGCGAAACAGCGAGGCCACGACGTACTTTACGAGAAGCCCGCGAACGGCCAGCTCCCCGATGGCACGCGCCACGACGACAGGCCCGGGGATGAGCGACGGCCGCAGAGAAACAGCGAGCTGCCACGCCGCCAGCGCGACGAGAATCCCGGTCAATGGAACGAGACGCGAGCGAGACACGTTGGGACGGAGAGTAGCAGAAGCAGTGGATTCGTCGAATAGTAGATTAGTGGATTGGTCGATTCGTGGATTAGTAGATTCGTGGATTAGTAGATTCGTGGATTAGTAGATTAGTGGATTAGTCGAGTAGTAGATTAGAGGTCGGTCGGTCAGCGCGGTCAGCGCGGTCAGCGCTTCGAAGGGAAACAACTCCGATCCCATTCACCAATCCACCAAATCCCTGATCCACTAATCTACGAATCCACTAATCTACTAATCCACTGATCCACTCAACCACCGATGAACCGCCTCTTCCTCTCCCTCGCCACCCTCGCGCTGCTCCTCGGCGCCTCCCCTGCTCCGCAACATGCGACAGCCACCTTCGCGGGTGGTTGCTTCTGGTGCATGCAGCCGGCGTTCGAGCGGCTCAAGGGGGTCCTCTCCGTCAAAGCTGGGTACACCGGCGGGCGCGTCGACAAGCCGACGTATGAAGAGGTTTCCGCCGGCGGTACGGGCCATCGCGAGTCGGTCGAGGTTGTGTATGACCCCAGGCAGATCAGCTATCAGCAGCTCCTGGACGTCTTCTGGCACAACATCGATCCGCTCGACGACTCCGGACAATTCTGCGACCACGGCGGGCAGTACCGCAGTGCCATCTTCGTCCACGATGCCGAGCAGAAGCGGCTGGCGGACGCGTCGAAGCAGGCCGTGGGGGTGAAGTTTCATCACGACGTCTTCACCGACATCCTCCCCGCCGGACCCTTCTTCGCAGCCGAGGAGTACCACCAGGACTACTACAAGAAGAATCCGCTCCGGTACAAGTTCTATCGGTTCAACTGCGGGAGGGATCAGAGGTTGGAGAAGTTGTGGGGAGTGGCGCCGGCGCACTGAGGGACGCGGGGGTCGGGAGTCGGGGGTCGGAGGTCGGAGAATGAATCAGGCAAGATAGCGCTCTTCGTACTCCGACACCCGACCCCCGACACCCGACCCCCGTCTTTACGAAAACAGCTCACCGATCGGCTGGTACGTCCCGACGCTGGCGAAGGGGACGTACTCGAAGCCGCGATTGAGGGGATCGTCGTGGCGGATGGTGGTGTAGTCGATGCCGAGGGCGGAGTAGATGGTCGAGGTGACATCCTCGGGGCGGATGTCGCGGTTGCCGCTCCATCCGTAATCGACCACGGTGG
>DATLWH010000723.1:0-2688 GCA_035576505.1 Thermoanaerobaculia bacterium
TGTTCGTCGAGCGTCCTTCTCCCCACCGCGTTTTTCAGCGGGGGGGAGAAGGTGCCGAAGGCGGATGAGGGGCTTTGGCTCTTGGAGAGTACTGAATCTTGGAGCGAACGTAGCGTTTTTGACGTCGATTTGGCCGTCGACTAACGCCATTTTTCACGATGCCCGGGCGAAAGTAGTATCGACAACAATAACGATAAGTGTGGGGTTGGCGCCGGCTCGCGGCGTGCGACCCCCGGCAATCGACACACGTATACAATCCGGATATCCCCATCGTGTCTCGCGCGGTTCTATTTCGTATCTATGTCCTGGCGGCGATCGCCATCGCCGTGGTTGCGGTGGTGTGGACCTTCAGCCTGGCGTCCTGGACGACGGTCCAGACGCTTCTTTTCTATGCGTCACTCGTCGCCGTGGCGGCCTGGGTACGCGTCGATGACGAGACGCCGGGCTTCGAGGCGGCGGTCGTGTTCGCGGCCATCCTTCTCCTGCACAATCCGGCTGTGGCGCTGATCTGCGTCTTTGTCGGCGTCTCCGCCTATCACGCGGCGCGCGATGCCGGCCGCCGCAGGTTCCGGCTCGACTCGTTCTACGACGCGGCCCAGCTTGCGCTCTCGTATTACATCGTCGCGCTCCTCTACGCCTCGGCGGTGGCCAAAGACGCACTGCTGATGGCGAAGGTCTCGGGCTACATCCTTCTCGTCGTCGGCTATCTCGTGGCGCACCTGGCCTTCGCGGCCATCCGCCACGCGCTCGAGCAGACGCGAGGCCCGCTCGACGTCCGCCGCATCCTCGTCGTGCAAGGCCGGCTGATCCTGCTGATGACGCCGGTCGTGGCCGCGGAGGTGATCTGCTACTCGGTCTATGGGATGCCTGGTTTCGCGCTGGCATTCCTGCCGGTGCTGGTTGTCGCCTACGCGATGCGGAATGAGTGGGAGGCCACGCGGCAGAACACGGAGCTGGTGCGGCGCAACCGCGAGCTGTCCATCCTCACGGAAAGCGCGTCGCAGATCCTCTCGGCCGAGGGCGATCAGGAGACGATCCGGCGAATGGTTTCACTGCTCGGCCGGCTGGCCAGGCTCAAGGCGTGCGCGGTCGTGACGTGGGGTGCGAATCCCGACGTCCCGGCCACGATCTACCGGCATGGTGCCTGTCAACCCGACGACCAGGCCATTCTGGCCTGGGTCGAATCCGCCGGCTTCGCCGATTCCGCGCCCAGCCGCGCCTTCGTGTTTCACAACGACCAGCGCCGTTTCCCGCTCTCGGAGGGGAACGCCATCCAGGTGCTCATCGGCATTCAGACGGCCGAGGTCATCTACGGAATCCTCATCTACGAAACCGAGGATGCGGCCATTCTGAAGAGTGGAAGCATCAACCTCCTGACGCTGCTGGCCAGTCAGACCGCTCTCTCTTTGCAGGACCAACTGCTGCGGCGCGAGATGGGGGAGAAGACGACGCAGCTCGAGGCGCAGGCGGCCACGAAGTCGCTCATCCTCGATGTGGCCAATGGTCTGCTCAGCTCATTCGATGTGAGCGTCGAGATCAAGCTCACGCGGATCGCCCAGGCCATCAGCAAGGCGCTCGGCTTCGAGAAGGTGGTCTTCGCCCTTTTCGACACCAAGCGCGATGAGTTCAACCGGCGGGCCCATTCGGGCCTCGACGACGTATGGGAAGAGATGAAGAAGAAGCCGGTGGCCTCGAGCGAGATCACCCCCTTCTTCGCGGACGAGTTCCGCGTGATGAACTCATTCTTCGTCTCGCACACCGCGCTGCAGCAGAGCGAGCACGGAGTCTTCGTCCGGCACGACGACGATCTTCTGCGCCGGCCCGACGAATGGCACGAGAACGACATCCTCATGGTGCCGCTCGTCAGCGCGGACGAGATGCTCGGCTACCTTTCGGTGCGCGATCCTCTGGACCGGCGCGTGCCGAACATGGAGACGGTGCAGACGCTGGAGATCTTCGCCGTGCAGGCGGTCACGGCTCTGCAGGCGGCGCGGCAGTACGAGGAGATCCGGCGCCTGACGTTCATCGATAGTCTGACCTCCGCCTACAACCATCGCTTCTTCCAGGAGGCGCTGGCGAAAGAGGTTCACCGCAGCGTGCGCACGGGGCGGGAGTTTGCGCTGGCCATGCTCGATATCGACAACTTCAAACGGATCAACGACACGTTCGGCCATCCGGTCGGCGACGAGATCCTCAAGGGTCTGGTGGAAGAAATGGTGAGCAACGCCCGCGATACCGATGTCGTGGCCCGCTACGGCGGCGAGGAGTTCGCCATCATCTTTGCCGACACCCCCGCGGCCTCGGCACGCGACGCCGGCAACCGTATGCGCGAGCTGGTGGCGCGGCGTGAGCTCAACATGCCATCGATCGGGCGGGCGTTGCGCGTGACCGTCAGCATCGGCGTGGCCGTCTATCCCCACGACGGCGCCACGACCACGGACCTCGTCGCCCGCGCCGACGCCGCCCTCTACTTCGCCAAGAAGAACGGCAAGAACCAGGTGGCCATGGCCGGCGAGCTCCCCGCGGAAAGCGCCAGCGCGTAGCGCCGGAGCGAACACCAACCAACTGCATCGCAAAGATAGTGTTGGTCGAGCGTCCTTCTCCCCACCGCGCTTTTCAGCGGGGGGGAGAAGGTGCCGCAGGCGGATGAGGGGGTGTAGGCTCTCGCGATGCTGGTGACTGTTTTCA
>DATLWH010000724.1:0-13692 GCA_035576505.1 Thermoanaerobaculia bacterium
ATCTGCGACATGGCGATGACCTCGGGGACTGTCGACATGCCCACGGCATCCGCTCCGAGGTGGCGGAAGGCGCGGATCTCGGCCGGAGTCTCGTACGACGGGCCGGAGAGCGCGAGATAGATCCCTTCCTGCAGCAACTGGCCAAGCTCGCGGGCGACCTCCTTCGCCATATCGCGCAGCGACTCAGGGTAGGCGTCGCTCATGTCGGGAAAGCGCACGCCGAGCTCGTCGGGGTTCGGTCCGCGCAAGGGGTTGCTCCCCATCAGATTGATGTGGTCGGAGATGACCATCAGATCGCCGGCTTTGAACTTCGTATTGATCCCGCCTGCCGCGTTCGTGACGATGAGTTGCCTGATGCCGAGGCGGCCCAGGACGCGCGAGAGGAACATCACCTCTTCCATCTCGTGGCCTTCGTAGAAGTGAATGCGCCCCTGCATCACCACGACCGGCGTCCCGTTCACGTGGGCGAGGATCAGACGTCCCTGGTGACCGACGACGGTCGACGCTTTCGCCCCGGGGATTTCGGAGTAGGGGATGGACGTCTCGATCTCGAGCGCATCGACGACATTGCCGAGGCCTGAGCCGAGAATCACGCCGACGAGCGGCTGGATGGAGGTCTTGCTGCGAACGAAACGGACGGCTTCGTCGATTGTTTTGATCATTGATCTCCCCTGTGGCGCGCGGAGTATAGCCGTGCTCGGGAGTCGGGGGTCGGGAGTCGGGGTCGGAGCAGTTCAAACCAGAAACTAGAAACCAGAAACCAGAAGTCGTGGCAGAGCGAAGCATTTCCGGTTTCTGGTTTCTGGTTTCGGACTTGTCCTGGCTCCGACCCCCGACCCCCGACCCCCGACACCCGATCTCCGGACGGAAGCTATGAGCTTGCCGATTCCTCCCGCATAATGCCCGCCACCAAACGGACTTCATCAAAAAATTCGGCAACGACGGGAGCGGTGAATGGAGCGTTTTTCTGCGCTGATCGGCTTCGTGGGGATTCTCGCGATCGCTTTCTTGCTGTCGACCAACCGGCGGGCCATCCGCTGGAAGACGGTGGCCTGGGGGCTGGGCCTTCAGATCGTTACCGCCATCGCCGTGCTGAAGGGGACGCAGATCGCGAACGCCTTCGGCACCTTCATGCCGGCACTGAGCCCGTGGATCGCCGCGCTCATCTTCATCGGGCTGACCGTGATCGTGGTGCAGATCGCCAAGCGTATGGAGCATGGCGTGGGGCGCAACGGTCTATGGTCGGTCTACCTCGTCATCAGCGCGCTTCTCTTTCTCGCGTACAACCTGCTGGCGTTCCTTTTCGAGAACCTGAAGGAAGTGGTTACGCGGTTCATCAGCTACTCGGCCGTGGGCTCCAAGTTCGTCTTCGGCGCGCTCGGTGATCCGGCAAACAAGAATATCGGCTTCGTCTTCGCCTGCCAGGTCTTGCCGACGATCATCTTCATCGCTTCGATCTTTGCCGTCCTCTACTACCTCGGCGTGATGCAGATCGTCGTCCGCTTCTTTGCCAAGCTGATGTCGCGCTTCATGGGAGCGTCGGGGGCGGAGTCGCTGTCGGTTGCGGCCTCGATCTTCATGGGCCAGACCGAGGCGCCGCTGACGATCCGTCCGTTCATCGAAGGCATGACCATGTCCGAGCTGATGACGATCATGACCGCGGGCATGGCTCACATCTCCGGCGGCATCATGGCGGCATACGTGCTGGTGGCGAAAGTCGATGTCATCCACCTCCTCACCGCGGTCATCATGACGGCGCCGGGCGCGATCATGATGGCCAAGATGATCGTGCCGGAAACGGAGAAACCGGCCACCGGGGCGGACGTCGAGGTGGTCGTTCCGAAGCAGGACGTGAATGTCATCGACGCGGCCGGCCGCGGCGCGATCGAGGGATTGCATCTCTCGCTCAACGTGGCTGGAATGCTGATCGCGTTCATCGCTCTGGTGGCGCTGATCAACGGCGTTTTCGCGTACGCACACGGGCAGGCCTTCTGGTTCCCCGACAGTCTGGACAGGCTTCTGGGCTGGATCTTCAGCCCGATCGCGTGGGCGATGGGCGTGTCTTGGAAAGACAGCCTGACGGTGGGCAATCTCCTCGGCACGCGCATGGTGCTCAACGAGTTCGTCGCCTTTGCCAAGCTGGGCGAACCGGGCGTGGGATCGAGCCTCGATCCGCGCAGCTTCGTCATCGTGACGTACGCGCTCTGCGGCTTCGCGAACTTCTCGTCGATCGCCATTCAGATCGGCGGCATCGGATCGCTGGCACCGTCACGGCGCGGCGACCTGGCGCGTTTGGGCATGCGCGCCATGATCGCTGGGACATTAGCGAACTTCCTGACAGCGACGATCGCGGGAATGCTGCTGTAGCGCGGTCGCGCGGTCTCGGGGTTGCGGGGATGAGGGGCTAAAGCCGCCTCCGGCGGCTTTCCCAATTCTCAATGCACTGGGGCCAAGCGGACTCCCGGCGGTTTGACGACGGCTTTCGACTGCGAATGTCGAGTCGTTACATAGTGTTCGCGATGTCACTCTCGTTTGTGAGACGAACGTTTAGTTGGGTTGCTTCGCTGGGTTCAGGCGCAGGAGCGAAGCACCGCGCGACCGCGAAACCGCGAGACCCCGCGACCGGCTAACGCAGCAAACCGATCAGCGCATTCACATCCTCCGGCACAGGCGCTGTGAAATTCATCACCTTGTCCGTCACTGGATGTGGAATCTGGAGAGAGACCGCATGCAGTGCCTGTCTGCCGAAAGACGAGATCGCTTTCTGCAACCTTTTGTCGGGGATGCCTCGCCACTGCGGGCCGGAGTAGACCGGGTCGCCGATGATGGGATGGCCGATCGACTTGAGGTGGACGCGGATCTGGTGCGTACGGCCCGTACGCAGCACGCAGCGAACCACCGAGGCGTGGCGCAGCACCTCGATCACCTCGTAATCCGTGACCGCGCGGCGGCCTCCAGCGACGATGGCCATCCGCTTGCGGTTGTGCGGATCGCGGCCGATCGGGGCATCGATCGTACCGCGCGGCGTCTGCGGCGTGCCGTAGACGACGGCCACGTACTCCTTGCGCACGGCATCCGTCCCCCACACGGCGCTGAGCTTTCGGTGAGACTCGTCATTCTTGGCGATCACCATCACGCCGCTCGTGTCTTTGTCGAGACGATGGACGATTCCAGGCCGCAGCTCGCCGCCAATCCCGCTGAGATCGTGCACGTGAAAGAGCAGCGCGTTCACGAGGGTCCCGTCGGCATGTCCCGCGGCTGGGTGGACGACGAGGCCGGCCGGTTTATCGATCACGATCAGGTCGCTGTCTTCGAACAGGATCGAGAGCGGCATGTCCTGCGAGGCGGCGGTGGTGGGTGCGGGCGGGGGGACGTCGACCTCCGCGGTTTGCCCTTCGGCGACGCGCATCGAGGGTCGCGCCACCGGCTTTCCTTCCAGCGTCACCCGGCCGTCGTCGATCAGTCTGGCGATGAAACTTCGGCTATGCTCCGGCAGGCGCGCTGCCAGGGCGCTGTCGAGCCTGGCACCCTCGTCATCACTTGTGAACTTGACGTTCATATCCCGCCGCGCGGCATGCTACAATCGCATAGTTCGGCCACCAGAGCCTCATGCCCCGTCATGTGACACTCCGTTCCGTTCGACCGTATCACCGTTCGCAGATTCATTTTTTTTCAGGACTTCGAAGTCGTTTAGAATGCGTACGCACTTTTCGATCAAGGCCGTCTGATTACTAAAAACTCGTAGCAAAAGGGGAGATTATGTTGAAAGTGAAACAGTTGGGCGTGGCCGCAGCGATTGCATTGTTCGCCAGTGCGGCGATGGCCAGCAACTTCCGCGCCGCGGATCAGGTTTACGTTCCAGCGGCGGGCCACATCGTCGGCGCGAATGCAACCTTCGTCTCCGACCTCTTCATCTCGAACCTCAGCGATGATTCGGTCGACGTTTCGGTCATCCTGTCGCAGACTCCGGGCGGAACGCAGACGCCGTTTCCGAAGGTGCTGACGCTCCTTCCGCGCGAGCGCCGCGAGCTGCTCGATTTCATCGGTAACACATTGCACCTGACCAGCGCCTTCGGGCAGCTGATCTTCAACGGCTGCAAGGCGACTACCGACTGCACTCCTGACCCGACCACCGGTCTGAATGCCAACTTCCGCAACATCAGTGTCGAGAGCCGCATCTATTCGTTCGCGACCGGGTCGAACCAGGCCACGGCGCCGACGAATGGCCAGCTGTTCTCGGGCATTCCCTGGTACAACTTCGTCTCCGAGTCCGCCTCGGGCGCGGGCCTCGACAAGATCTTCATCACCGGCATCCGCAACACGCCGCAGTTCAAGACGAACATCGGCTTCGTGAACGCCTCGCAGTTCTCCACGACCACGCTGACGGCAACTCTCATCAACGGTGCCACCGGCGCGACCATCGGGACGAACACCTTCACCCTCCAGCCGCTCGGCTTCCAGCAGGTGTTGATCGGCTCCGCCAACCTCTTCCCCGGATTCACGGTGGCAGCTGCCTCGACCAACGCGTATGTCACCGTGTCGCAGAGCGGCACGCAGCCGACCGCCGACGCCGCCGCCAACGGCTGCCCGACCGGTTGCCCGGCCTTCTTCGCCTACGGTTCGCAGCTCGACAACCAGACGCAGGACGCCACCACGCTGGAGCCTCAGTACCTCCAGCCGCTGACGAGCAATGCCATCACCTGCATCTACGCGCCGGACGTGGCCACGTGCAAGACGGGCCCGAGCATTCACCGCGCCGTCAAGCACCAGTTCTAAGATCCCGTTTCGCCTGACTCGGACGACGGCCGCGCCTCGGGGCGCGGCCGTTTTTTTGCCGCTGCGAATCGGAATCGTGCCGCCGTTCACGGTGTTGTGACAGTCCGCAGCAAAGTGGTATCATCTGTCAGCTTTCGAGCAACAACCCATCGAAAGCGGCCGAGTCGGCCGCTTTTTTTGTTGTCAGGAGATATGAGCGTTTTACCCGAACGGGTGGAGAAGGAAATCGAGGCCATCGTGACGTCGGAAGGTCTCGAGCTCGTTCACATTGAGTACCGGAAGCAGGGTCATGGGTATCTGCTCCGCATCGACATCGATAAGGAGGGGGGCGTGATGATCGAGGACTGCGAGATGGTCTCGCACCAGGTCAGCGCGTTTCTCGACGTCGACGATGTCGTGCCGTCGGAGTATGAGCTACAGGTCTCTTCTCCCGGTCTGGACAGGAAGTTTTACAAGCCGTCGGATTATCAGAAGTTCATCGGCCGCCTCGTCCGTGTCAGGACGTCGAAGGCGATCCGGGGACTTCATGTGATCGTCGGCAGGTTGAAAGAATACAACGGCGAAACGATCGTCGTCACGGATCCGGTGATGAAAAAGGATCCCGACTACGTCGTCCCGCTGGCAGAAGTGAAAGAGACGCGGTTGGAAGTGGAAATCTAGGTTACTGAAGTTGCTGGGTTGCTTGGTTGCTGGGGTGGGCTCAGCAACTCTGGAACCGAGCAACCTAGCAACTCAGGGAGCAGAATGTTCGACGAGAACCTCAGTAAGAATATCAAGGCGCTGGCGTACGAGAAGTCGATCGACGTCGAACGCGTATTCAAGGCGCTGGAGGATGCTCTCGCCACCGCCGCGCGCAAGTATTACAAAACGCGCGAACCGATGGAGACCGTCATCGACCGCGTCAGCGGCGAGATGACCATGTACGTCATCAAAGACGTGGTCATCGACGAGAACGAAATCGAAGATCCGCAGGCTCAGTGGACGCTCGACCAGGCCCGGAAGACCGATCCCGAAGTCGAAGTGGGCGGCCGCATCCGGCTCAGCTACATCACCAAGGAAGTGGTCGACGTCGTCAAAGACTCGAACACCCAGATCCGTACCTACGAAGCCCAGAAGATCGACCCCGAGGTCGAGCAGGGCGACGAAGTCCACATCCCGCTGACGAAGGCTGCCGAAGACTTCGGACGCATCGCCGCACAGTCTGCCAAACAGGTTCTTTACCAGAAGGTCCGCGAGGCGGAGCGCGAGAAGGTCTACAACGAATTCATCGGCAAGGCCGGCGAGCTGGAGAACGGTTACGTCAAGCGCTTCGAGCGCGGCGACATGATCATCGATCTCAACGGCAAGACCGAAGGGATCATCCCCCGCTCGCAGCAGTCTCGCGCCGAGCGTTACTCGCAGGGCGACCGCATCAAAGCCGTCATCGTCGACGTCCATACGCAGCCGAAGGGGCCGCAGGTGGTGCTCTCGCGCACCGATCCGCGTCTGCTCATCAAGCTGTTCGAGATGGAAGTGCCGGAGATCTACGACGGCACGGTCGTCATCCGGGGTGCCGTCCGGGAGCCGGGCGAGCGCGCCAAGATCGCCGTGATGTCGCGCGAGCGCGACGTCGATCCGGTCGGTGCCTGCGTGGGCATGAAGGGCTCGCGCGTGCAGTCCATCATCCGCGAGCTGCGCGGCGAGAAGATCGACATCATTCCCTGGAACGAAGACATCGTCATCTACGCGCAGAACTCGCTGGCTCCGGCCAAGATCACGCGCGTCTTGGTGACCAGCGACGAGCAGGCCCACCGGCCTCACCTCGATGTCATCGTCGACAACGACCAGCTCTCGCTCGCCATCGGCAAGCGCGGCCTCAACGTTCGCCTGGCCGCGGAGCTGATCGGCGCGAAGATCGACATCAAGTCAGAGGAAGAGGTCAAGGGCGAGGTTGCCGATGCCCTCAGCGCCATGCTTCAGGAAGCGATGGCCGAGGCGCGCGCCGAGACGAACGTTCACGACATCGAAGAGATGCCGGAAGAGTGGGCGAACACGCTCGAGGCGGCCGGCTACGACGACCTCGACTCCGTGATCAACGCCTCTGTGGAAGATCTGACGGCCATCGAGGGCGTCGACGAAGAGACAGCCCAACAGATGATCGAGATCGCCCGCAAGCACGAGCAGGTCGATGAGAGCGAGCCCGAAGGCGACGAAGAAGAACAAGCCTACCAGGCCTCGGACGATGGACAGTCCGAGGAAGAGCCTGAGCCTGCTGAGGTACCGCAGGAAGAAGCTCCGGTAGAGTAGAAAGTTGCTGGGTTGCAAGGTTATTGAGTTGCTGAGCGATTCGGCGGCTGAGCAACCAGGCAACTCAGTAACCGAGCAACTTAGTAACCAAGCAGCTCCGTAACCCGGCAACCGAGTGATTCAGCAACCAAGGGGATTCAATGGCGGCAGCAAAAATTCGAGTGAGCGACATTGGAAAGAAGATGGGGAAGTCCGAGAAGGACGTCATCTTCCAGTTGCAGTCGCTCGGCGCCGAGATCAGCGACCCGAATCAGGCTTTGGAGCCTGAGGTCATTCAGGCGCTCATCACCGGTAAGAAACTGACGATGCGTGCCCGCAGTGTCATCATGCGCGAGGACAAGCCGCAGGTGGCAGCGAAGAAGGAGGCGGTCCGTCCGCCTCGGGCCATCGTCAAGCCGGTGCCGCGCCCGAAGCGCGAGGCGCCCGTTGAAGAGCCACAGGTTGCCACGCCGCCGCCGCCGGCAGTGATCATCCCGGAGTTCGTCGAAGCCGTCGAGGCCGAGGAGCGTGCCGCAAAAGAAGCGCCTCCGGTCGTCAAGAAACCGCGCCCGGCGCCAGAACCACCGCCGGTTGCCGCTCCCGTGGAGCCCCCGCCGGCAGTGCCGGCCGCCGCTGCTCCCGAACCCCCGCCGCCGCCTGCTGCACCACCGTCGTCGCATCCAGCTCCGATGGCCGCCGGCGCTCCCGACCTGCGCCGTCCTACCGGCCCGACAGGACCGCGTGCTCGTGCGCCGCAGGCTGCACGACCGAACTACGCCGGCCAGCAGCCGGTGTCACGTCCGAGCTACGGCGCCGGCACTGGAACAGCCGGACGGCCCGCCGTTCCCGGAGCGCCGCGTCCCGGCGCACCGATGGGCGCCCGTCCCGCCGGTCCGGCCGGTGCCCGTCCTCCGATGGGCACCCGTCCATCGGCTCCCGGCGCCCGTCCCGGCAGTCCTATGGGTACCCGTCCGGCAGGTCCTGGCGGGTTCCGTCCCGGCGTCAGCCGTCCCAGCACTCCCGCTCCTCCACCACCTCCGGGCACGTTGCCGGGCGGCGCGATGGGACGTCGCAAGACGACGCGTCCTGAAGGCGGCGAGGACCTCTCTCCGAAAAAGAAGACGACGGGCAAGCGCGGGAAGAGCGAGCGCCCGGCGGAAGTCGATAACGAGCTGTTCACGAAGGGGCCGTTCTCCGGCACCCAGATCATCAACGACGACCTCGGCCCGGACATCATTCTTCCGGAGACGGATGAGGATGGGAAGCCGCGTACGCCGTCGAATCGACGCGACGCTCGAAAACAGGCCGCGCCGGTCTCCGGCAAGGTGCTGAACTTCAATCGGCCGACGAACAAGATTCCCCTCAGCGAAGGGGCGACGGTCAAAGAGCTGGCCGACAAGCTCGGTATCAAGGCCAATGACCTCATGAAGCACCTTCTGATGAAGAAGGGGCTCATGCTCTCGATCAACCAGCCGCTCGGCGCGGATCTGGCGCTCGAGATCGCCAAGGAGCTCGGCATCGACGCCGAGATCGTTTCGTTCGAAGAGGCTGTCGAGCTAGAGGCCATGGAGAAGACCGGCGCCACCGGCAGCTCGCCCCGCGGACCGGTCATCACGGTCATGGGCCACGTCGATCACGGCAAGACATCTCTGCTCGATGCCATCCGGGAGACGAACGTCGCCGGTGGTGAGGCGGGTGGCATCACCCAGCACATCGGTGCCTATCACGTCGAGAAACGCGGGCGGAAGATCGTCTTCCTCGACACGCCGGGCCACGAGGCCTTCACCATGATGCGCGCCCGCGGCGCGAAGGTGACCGACATCGTCATCCTGGTCGTCGCGGCCGATGACGGCGTCATGCCGCAGACGAGGGAAGCAATCGACCACGCCCACGCGGCCAAGGTGCCGATCATCGTGGCCATCAACAAGATCGACAAACCGAACGCGAACGTCGAGCGCGTCCGCCGCGAGCTGGCCGAGAACGGAGTTCAGGTCGAGCAGTGGGGCGGCGAGGTCGTCTCCGTCGAAGTCTCCGCCACGAAGAAGACAGGCATCGACGATCTGCTCGACATGATCCTGCTCACAGCCGACCTCCTCGATCTCAAGGCATCGCCTGAGATCGGCGCGAAAGGCGTCGTGCTCGAGGCCAAGAAAGAAACCGGCCGCGGCATCGTGGCCACGGTTCTGGTGCAGGACGGCACGCTGAAGATCGGCGATGCCTTCTTCTCCGGCGCGACGTCCGGCCGAGTCCGGGCGATGACCGACGAGCTCGGAAAACGGATTAACGAAGCGGCCCCGGCAACGCCGGTCCAGCTCACCGGCTTCGACGATGTACCGAACGCCGGCGATTCTCTCCAGGTCGTCGACGAGCAGACGCAGGCACGCATGATCGGCCAGATGCGCCAGGAGAAGGCGCGCGAGGCGTCGCAGGGCAAGACCTCGCGCATGTCGCTCGATCAGCTCTTCCAGCGCATGCAGCAGGGCACGGCGAAAGAGCTCAATCTCATCCTGAAGGCCGATGTGCAGGGATCGGTGGAAGTTCTCTCCGATACGATGCGCAAGATGTCCACCGGCGAGGTGAAGGTCAACGTCATCCACGCCTCGGTTGGGGCCATCTCCACGAACGACGTTCTCCTGGCCTCGGCATCGGATGCCATCGTGGTCGGCTTCAACGTCCGTCCGGAACGTTCGGCCGGCGAGCTGGCGGAGAAGGAAGGCATCGACGTCCGTTTGTACACGGTGATCTACAACCTGGTCGATGAGATCAGGCTGGCCATGACCGGCCTGCTCGATCCGAAGTTCCAGGAAGTCTTCCAGGGCCGGGCCGAGGTGCGCAACACGTTCAAGGTGCCGAAGGCGGGCGTGATCGCCGGATGCATGGTGACCGAGGGCGTCATACCCCGCTCGGCCAGCGTCAGGCTGCTTCGCGACAACCGCGTCATCCTGGAAGGGAAAATCGGCTCACTGCGGCACTTCAAGAACGACGTCGCCGAGGTCCGCCAGGGCTTCGAGTGCGGCATCGGGATCGAGAAGTTCCAGGACATCAAAAACGGCGACATCATCGAGGCGTTCAAGGTGGAGCAGTTGGCCGCGGCCTTGGCGTGACCGGAAGGATGAAGAAGGAAGGATGAAGGATGAACTTCGTTTCTGAAGTGCCTTCTGCCTTCATCCTTCTGCTTTCATCCTTTCCATGATCGTCTCCGTCGCGCTCTTCGAAATCTTCATTGCGCACGCGCAGTCGCTGAAGGACAAGCGGATGGTGGTGAAGTCGCTTCGGGAGAAGCTGCGGCATCGCTTTGAGATCTCGGCGGGAGAAGTAGGGCTGAACGACCTCCACCAGCGCGCCAGGATGGCGGTCTCGTTCGTATCGATCGATGATCCGTCGGCCGACGCCATGCTCGAGCGCGTTCTCTCCTACGTCGAGACGAATACGGACGCCACGCTCACCGGTTGGACGAGCGAGAAGCTCGCGTTCGACGAGAGCATCGCCCTCGGCGTGCCGCATTTCTCGTGAGCGGTGGTCTCCAGGCCTCCCCGGGAGCCGCATGCGCCCCTCATCGCTGGATTGCGTAGCTCACTTTGAAGAAGAGCGAACGGTCCTGCTTCAGAAGGTCGTTCTGCACCGTCAGGGTTCGGTCGTCGCCGTAGCCGGCGAACAGCACGGTCTGCCAGTTCAGTTTGTAACTATAGAGAATCGATCCGAGGAAGGCGCCGCTGTGCTGCGGCACCGCGCTGATGTAGCGGCTCTGGTTGCGGTTGACATCGTTGTACTGCGCGATCACGCGCACGAGCGAATTCGCCGTGAAGCTGTACAGGGCACGGAGTCGCTCGACCTGGGCGGTGTAGACGGGCCCGCCGGCGGCATTGAGCCATTCGCGGTTGACGTCCAACTCGAAGGTCGTACGGTCGATGGGCCGGAAGATCGCCGTGAACTGTGCGCTTGGACCGTTGCCCACGCGTCCGTTGGCGAAGTCGATCGACTGCCCCTGGCGTACCTGCATGGCGATGCGCGTGAAGCGCCGCGACGGATCGATCTGCAGAAACCATGTCGCGTATGACTGCTGCAGCAGGTCATTGCCGACCAGCACCTTCTCGCCGGGACGGACGAGGAATCCGGCCTGGAGGTTCCTCGCTCCGTTGGCGTTCGCGCCGATGGAGAGCTGGCGGAAGAGCGTGTTGCCGTGAAGGTCGTCCTGCTGGTCGACGAGGATCGACGGGCGGATAAAGCTGAAGAGGGAGTGCTCGGGATAGAAGCGGAGGCCGGCGTATCCGACGGCTTCCCGGTAGCCGACCTGCGGGATGAATCCCAAGTCGGCGCGAAAGTCGTTTCCGATGTCATTGACGCTGGCGCCGTAGTCATACTTCGTGACGACGTGATCCCACGAGGCGCGGAATGCGTGCGAGCGGAGCGACTGGCCGGTCCATTCCGGGGAGAGATCGGGCCGGTTCGGATTGGTCGTGTCACTGACCAGCAGTTGCGACGTGACCGTGTCGGAATCGTTGGGACGCCACAGGACGTCCGGGCCGATCACCCGATTGTGTCCGCCGCCGCTGACCTCGCGATCGGTGAGCACGGCGCCGATGAACGAGCTGCCCATCTCGTGGCGCAGGCGCGCGATCGTGTCGGTGGAACGGAAGTCCTGCGGCGCGAAACCATTGCCGAGCGGACCGGGCAGGATCGTCAATCCACCCCCCCGATCCTCCGCCACCAACAAGGTATAGGCGGTGTCGCCGATCCGTCCGGTGGCGCGCAGCCCGCCGCGCGGCGAGGTGATGGTGCGTGTATAGGCGACCTGCAGCGGCGTGTTGAAGAGATCGAACCCCTCCAGAAAGAAAGGGCGCTTCTCGGGATAGAAGACCGCGAAGCGCTGGTTGACCGTGATCTGCGGCACGTCCGCTTCGACCTGCGAAAAATCGGGATTGATCGTGAGGTCGACCGCACCCGTCCCGCTCGGCGTCCACTTCACATCGGCGCCGGCGTTCGTGTCGAGCGCGTGGTGGTCGAGCGGCGTGCCGAGCGGTCCACTCGGCTGGCTCAGGGATTGACCCGTCACGTAAGGCGCCGCGGTGAAATGTCCAGACTCCGGCAGGTTCTCCAGGCCAACCAGCGGCACGGCGTGACAGACCAGGCAGTTCGAGCCGCGCGGGACTGGCGCGCTGTCAAAGGCATAGCGGAAATCGCGCGGATAGTTGCGCCAGATGAGGATGTTCCACGTCGGGTTGCGGCTCGAGTAACGAAGAGACGAGAAGGGGATGCGGTACTCCGCGCTCCACCCGCCTGCGTCGATCTTCGCGGCGGTGTCGTAGAAATAGTCGGGCGAGAAATCCTCGACCGGACCGGCATCATCGTAGAAACCGTCGGCCTGGATACCCCGCGGGTTCACGCGCAGCTCCAGTCCCATGCGCCTGTCGCCGCGCGTATCGAGAAACACGGCGATGTTGTCGTCGGTACCGATCACACCGTCGCGCTCGACGTAGGGAGCCCGAATCTTCTTCGGTTCGGGATCTTCGGCGCGGATGCCGATGTAGAAGTAGCGATCGTCATACGCGAGGTACGCCGTCGTCTTCACTCTCGCCGGAACGTTGTTGCCCGGCGATGTCTCGACGAAGGCATCAACCCTGGCCGCATCCTGCCAACCCGCATCAGCGAGGTCGCCGTCGATGACAATCGGCCCGGTTGTGCGATGGATGGTGATCGGCGGCGCGGCAGGCACTGCCGGTGGGGTTTGGGCGAACGTCGAAGCGGCGATCGAAGCAACTGCCACAGCCACCGAAATGCGCATGCAGAGGATCTCCGTCTGAACCATTACGGAGGTTTGACGACGAGGTTGCCAATCGGTTGGCCGGGAGCATCCTTCAGCGGAATGAAATGACCAGCAGTTCGTCGCGCTCTTCGGTGATCACCAGCAGGTCCGCGCGCTTGTCCTGGTGCAGATTCGCCATCACCACATTGTGGGGCTCAGGCATCACCGGGATGGTTGGACCGGGACGCGGTCCGCTCGCCGATCCGTACACGACGCTGACCGTGCCATCAGCGGCGTTGATGAAAGCGGCATCGGCGAAGGCGTCGCCGTTGAGGTTGCCGCCGGCAATCCGCCAGCAGCCGTGACCGATGGCGCTGCGTTGCGGAAAGGCCGTGAAATGCCGCTGTCCGTCGTTTCGAATCCACGTCAGGCCATCGCCCGAGGTGTCGTTGATGTGGCCGGAATAGTTGGATACCAGGATGTCCGGCCGGCCGTCGCCATTCACGTCGGCGACGGCGATCATGAACGGTTTGGGACCGGCGACGATCGGCGACTGCGCCGCGTGGCGGAACCCGCCGTGACCGTCGCCGAAGAGAATGGAGACAGTGTCGGACGGGTTTTCCGGCCCGGCGTTCGGCATCACCA
This sequence comes from Thermoanaerobaculia bacterium, assembly GCA_035576505.1. Taxonomy (GTDB): domain Bacteria; phylum Acidobacteriota; class Thermoanaerobaculia; order Gp7-AA8; family Gp7-AA8; genus JADGNZ01. Next base: position 13,430 of record DATLWH010000724.1, read on the forward strand.
GATCGACGTGACCGTCTCCATCGAGATCAGCGGCCACGACATTGATGTACGGTTCCCGGCCGATTTCGACCGGTGTTCCTGGAGTCAGCCATCCGTTGTGGCCGTCGGCGAGAAGGAGCGTGAGACGCTTCTCCTCCCAACTGTCGGTGATCAGATCGACATGCCCGTCGCCGTTGACGTCGGCCGCGGCGACCGTGTGGGGATGCGGTATCGAGTGGACGGTCACTTGACGTGACGTGAAGTGGCCGCCGCCGTCATTTCGC
>DATLWH010000725.1:0-4666 GCA_035576505.1 Thermoanaerobaculia bacterium
GATTCATTAACCACAGAGACGCAGAGGACACGGAGGACTCCTCAGTGTCAATCAACCTTAAACTCCGGCAGGCTAAACTGCGCGCCGATGATCATCTACGGCGTCAACCCAATCCTCGAGGCCATCCGCTCGCATCCCGAGCGCATCCGGTACGTCGGCGTGGCGCGCGAGGAGACGGCGCGCCACCAACGGCTGGCCGGAGAGGCCAAGCGGGCTGGGGTGGCGGTGCGGAACCTGGCCCTCGAGCAGATCGACAGGCTGGCCGGGCGGGGGGTCCACAACGGGGTCGTGGCCGAGGTTTCCGAGACCGCCTACGCCGACTTCGACGACATCGTCGCGAATGAGGCCACGACTTTCGTGCTGATCCTCGACTCCATCACCGATCCGCAGAACTTCGGGGCCATCCTCCGTGTCGCCGATGGCTTTGGCGTCGACCTCGTCGTCATCCCGCAGCACGACAGCGTCGGCCTCACGCCGGTGGCGGTGAAGGCGTCGGCCGGGGCCTCGGAGTGGGTGCAGGTGGCTCAGGTGACGAACCTTTCCCGCTCCATCGAGGCTCTCAAGGCGGCGGGCTACTGGATCTACGCCGCCGCGGAGAAGGGCGACCGCCTCGATGCCATCGACTTCCGAGGCAAGGTCGCGCTCGTCGTCGGGAACGAAGGCAAGGGCATCCGCCGCAACGTTCTCGAGCACTGCGACCGGGTGGTGACCATTCCGATGACCGGACACGTGGAGTCGTTCAACGTGGCCACGGCCGCGGCCATCCTTTGCTACGAGGTACGGCGGCAGCAGGGAGCTGCCTGAGGGAAATAACTTCCCTCTTGCGTACCGTTTGGCCATTTGCTATAACCCACGGTTCCTCGGCCTCCGCCGTCTGAGCTCCATCCTTGTGCTTAGCGTCGACAGGCTGTTTGTGTCTTTGAAATTTAGCGGTTTGGACGCTGGCATAGCTCAGTTGGCAGAGCAGCTGATTTGTAATCAGCAGGTCGCGGGTTCGAGTCCCGTCGCCAGCTCCAGCAGAGAGGCAAGTTGTGCGGAGAGTTGGCTGAGCGGTCAAAAGCAGCAGACTGTAAATCTGCCGGGCCACGCCCTACGGAGGTTCGAATCCTCCACTCTCCACCAGTTGAAACTAGAAGAGAGAAACCAGAAACCAGAAGGGGGCCTGGGCTTTCTTCTGGTTTCAGGTTTCAGGTTTCGTCTGCGGGAGTAACTCAGTTGGTAGAGTCACAGCCTTCCAAGCTGTTGGTCGCGGGTTCGAGTCCCGTCTCCCGCTCCAAAAAGCAGAAGGCAGAAAGCAGAAGGCAGAAGTAAGCCCTCTTAGCTCAGGGGTAGAGCACGTCCTTGGTAAGGACGGGGTCGCGAGTTCAACTCTCGCAGAGGGCTCCACCAAACGTTTCACAGAGCGGAGTTCGAAACATGGCACGCGCAGGCAGAGAGATCATCACCCTTCAGTGTACCGAGTGCAAACGTCGGAACTACACGACGACGAAGAACAAGAAGACCATGACGGAGAAGCTGGAGCTGAAGAAGTTCTGCCGTCACGATCGGAAGCACACCCCTCACCGGGAGTCGAAATAAGGAATAAGTCGCTTTGAGCCCGCTTTTGCAGGCTTTTGCGGCACTTGCAGGCCAATAGCTCAACTGGCAGAGCAGCGGTCTCCAAAACCGCAGGTTGGGGGTTCAAATCCCTCTTGGCCTGCCAAACATCTGAAGTTTCCAGCGTTCAGCTCTCGACCTTCCACCGGCGCGCACGCCGAGGAGGGATGAGGGCTGAGAGCTGTCAGCATTTCGGGGTATCGATGGAACCAGACAAAGAGAATTCAGTCATCGCCAGGCCGCGCGAGTGGTGGCTTACGACACGAGACTTCTTTCGCGACACGAACGCGGAGATGAAGAAGGTCACCTGGCCGGCCCGTCCTGAAGTGGTCGGGACGACGGTCGTCGTGATCGTTTCCACCCTCATCTTCGCCGTCTATCTCTGGGGATGCGACCTGGTCTTCTTCAAGATGATCAACTTCCTCTTCACGAAGTTCGGAGCTGGCACCTAAGCGATGGTCGAAACGGCGCAGAAGCAGTGGTACATCGTCCACACCTACTCCGGATTCGAGGAGCGGGTGCGGGAGAACCTCAACCAGCGCATCGAGGCCCTGGGCATGCGGGGCAAGTTCGGCGAGATCAAGATCCCGACCGAAACGCTCATCGAGATGAAGGGGGGCAAGAAGCGCGAAGTGCAGCGCAAGTTCTTCCCCGGCTACATCCTCGTGGAGATGGACATGGCCGACGACGCCTGGCATCTCGTGAAGAACACGCCGAAGGTCACCGGCTTCGTCGGCACGGGCAAGAAGCCGACGCCGCTGACGCCGGAAGAGGTCGATCAGATCCTGACGCAGGTCGTCACCACGAAAGAGAAGCCGAAACCGAAGCACGTCTACGAGCACGGCGAGCATGTGCGCATCATCGACGGACCGTTCTCGAACTTCACGGGCGTGGTGGAAGAGGTCAATCTCGACCGCAACACGCTGAAGGTCATGGTCACGATCTTCGGGCGCTCCACGCCGGTCGAGCTCGACTTCCTCCAGGTCTCGCGCTTCGATCCGAGCGAAGAGCAGGGCGGCGGGACGGCTCCGCAGAAACGATAGTTTTCAAAGGACACGAGAGATGGCTAAGAAAATCACCGGATACATCAAGCTTCAGATTCCCGCCGGCGCGGCCACACCCGCTCCGCCGGTCGGTCCCGCCCTCGGCCAGCACGGCGTGAACATCATGGAGTTCTGCAAGACGTTCAACGCGCGCACCCAGGGGCAGCAGGGACTGATCATCCCGGTGGTCATCACGGTCTTCTCCGACCGCACGTTCACGTTCATCACCAAGACGCCCCCCGCGGCCATCCTGCTGCTCAAAGCGGCCGGGATTCCCAAGGGATCGGGCGTGCCGAACAAGACCAAGGTCGGCAGCGTCACCCGCAAGCAAGTCGAAGAGATCGCCAAGACCAAGATGCCCGACCTGAACGCGGCCTCGCTCGAAGCAGCCGTGAAGACGGTGGAGGGGACGGCGCGGTCGATGGGGTTGGAAGTAACGGGGTAGGGTTACAGGGTCGCTGGGTTGCTCAGTTGCAGGGTGGAAGTGACCCAGCAACCGAGCAACTTGGCAACCAAGGAACCGAAGAGTCGCCACAGCGCGTCGCTGCGGCAAACAAAGTAGGAGGCTCGCAAGAGCCGTTAGCACTACGGAGGTGAAATGGCCAGACACGGCAAGAAGTACCGTGCAGCGTTCGAGAAGGTCGAACAGCGGCCGTACCAGCTGGATGAGGCGTTCGGTCTGCTCAAGCAGATCGCCTACGCCAAGTTCAATGAGACGGTCGAGCTGTCGTTGCTTCTCGGAGTCGATCCCAAGCACGCCGATCAGATGGTCCGCGGTACGACCGTGCTCCCGCACGGTACCGGACAGTCCAAGCGGGTGCTCGTGATCGCACAGGGCGACAAACAGCGCGAGGCTCAGGAAGCGGGCGCGGACATCGTTGGCGGAGACGAAGTGGTCGAGAAGATCCAGGGCGGCTGGACGGATTTCGATGCCGTCATCGCCACGCCGGACATGATGCGTTCGGTCGGTAAGCTCGGCAAAGTCCTCGGACCGCGGGGTCTGATGCCGAACCCGAAGACAGGCACCGTCACGTTCGACGTGGCCAAGGCAATCTCGGAGATCAAAGCCGGCAAGGTGGAGTTTCGCGTCGACAAGACGTCGATCATCCACGTTCCGGTCGGCAAGATCTCGTTTACTGCCGATCAGTTGATCGACAACGCCGCGAGCATCATCAACGCGGTGCGTAAGGCCAAGCCGCCCGCCGCGAAGGGCAAGTACGTCCGCACCATCTACATCTCGTCCACGATGAGCCCGTCGATCTCGATCGACACGGCTGTGGCCGAGGCGAAGGCAGAGTAAGGAGGGAGCATGAATCGCGAAGACAAAGCAGCAGCGATCTCCGAGTTCGGCGAAGGCATTGGCAAGGCCACGAACGCCTTCGTGATCGCGTTCAAAGGCATCACCGTTCCGCAGGTTACCGAGCTGCGGCGCCAGGTCCGCGAGACGAACTCGAAGTACGTCGTCGTCAAGAACACGCTGGCCCTCATCGCCGTGAAGGATTCGCCGCTGACGGCGCTGAAAGATCAATTCAGCGGCCCGACAGCGGTGGCATTCAACACCACCGACGCTGTCGGACTGGCCAAGGCACTGACGAAGTTCGCCAAAGACGTTCCGACGATCTCGTTCAAGGGCGCCATGCTCAACGGACAGATCGTGCCGGCGGATCAGATCCAGGCCATCGCCAACCTGCCGTCGCGTGCGGAACTGATCGGGAAGTTGCTGTATGTGATGCAGGCTCCGATCCGCGGACTGGCTACCGTGCTGCAGGCGAACATCCGCAACATCGCGGTGGTCCTCAGCGAGATCGCCAAGCAGCGTGGTGCCGGCGCGGCACCCGAGGCAACCGAACCCGAGGCAAACGCTTAAGTAAGAATTCGCGCTTTGCCGTGAACGGCCTGGCGCATGAGATTGAACGACTCAACACTATTTGGAGGCTGAAATGGCTATTTCGACTGAAGATTTCGTGAAGCAGATTGAGACGATGTCGGTGCTGGACCTCTCGAACCTGGTCAAGGCACTGGAAGAC
>DATLWH010000726.1:0-5727 GCA_035576505.1 Thermoanaerobaculia bacterium
CGTACGGGACCGCCGCCTGCAGGATGGGGCGGAGCACGTCGACGCCGATCTGTGTCTTGCCGGCGCTGCGGGCGTTGTCGCTCGCTTTCACCCATAGCTCGCGGATGAGCTGCTTCTGCAGCGTGATCTTCACCGCGCGCGCGTCGAAGTCGAGCGAGGTGCCGTAGATGAAGTCCTCGAGCCGGTTGGCCGTGGCATAGCACTTCGGGTCACGGAGCGACTCGAGCTGGTCAATTTCCTTGATGATCGTCGGCACCTGGGCAAGCGCGGCGAACGCAAAGCAGAAGCTGAACGCGACGTAAGCGACACGAATGGCACGCATGGACGCCTCCCGGACTGAGGTTGTACTGCGGAGTGTACCGCCATCGCGCCGTAGGTTTCTGGTCCCGAGGATGAGGTTTCTGGTTCCGGGAACCAGTTAATTGGGCTAAAAGCAGCACTTCCGCATTCGCCACCCTGCTAAACTTCGTCAGCCCATGCCCGCTCGCGCAGCGATCGCCGATCTATACGACCGTCTCGCACCGCGTCTTTATGCGATCGCGCTGCGCATCACGTCGGACAGCAACACGGCGGCGGACGCGCTCGAGGCAGCCTTTGTGGCGTTGTCCCGGAAGGACGACGCCGGCGACCCCACGGCCTATCTGATCCAGGCCACACGCGACTGCGCCCTGGCCCGACAAACCCAACCGGCATCGGCAGCCGTAGTACCAAAGGAGGCCACCCCGAGGGGGATGGTCGAGGATGCCTGGTACGGTGGAATGAGTGTGAGCGATCTGGCGGCGCGTTACGGAGTCTCGGAGACGACGGCACGCGGGATGCTGTGCGAGGGAATGGCGCAATTGCGCGCTCAGTTTGCGGCAGGGACGAAATGACCGAGACGCTTACACGGGAAGACTTGGCGGTACTCAACGCCATCGTGGCCGAGTCGATCGAACCGATCGCTCCGCCCGCCGCGCTGCGCGGCCGCATCCTCGATTCCGTGATCGCAACGCCCCAGAACACGCGCACCGTTCGCGCGAATGAGGGGCGGTGGCATCGCATCGGTCCAGGTGTCACGGTGAAAACGCTCTCCGTCGACGTAGAGCGCAACACCGCCACGATCCTCATGTCGTTCGAGCCGCGGGCGAGCGTCCCCGCCCACGATCATGGCGGCGCCGAGGATTCGTTCGTCGTCAGCGGCAGTTGCCGCATCGGCGAGAGGTACCTGCTCAAGGGCGACTTCCACCACGCCGATGCCGGCACGCGTCACGACGAGGTCGTGAGCGACGAAGGCTGCGTCCTGCTGCTCGTGGTCGATCGCGAAGACTACCTGGCCGCGTAGCGCTCGATCACGCCGGCCGCCGCCTCGAAACGCGCTTCCCAATCACCGCCGATCGTGACGAAGTTCGTCCCGTACCAAACCAGAGCCTTCGCGAACTGGCCGTGCAACGCGGCGCGTGCGGCGGCGGAGTCGCGCACCCCATCGGACGTCCACGGCACGTCGATATCGGTCAGCAGGTAAAGGTCCGCCTTCCGCTTCCCGGCCTCGGCCTCGATCCACTCCGGGCATTGGCCGTAATAGTGCCGGCTGTAGACGACGGTGCTGATGAGGTCCGTGTCGAGGATGAGTAAGCGGGGGTCGGGGGTCGGGGGTCGGGAGTCGGAGAGGACGGCCCCAACTCCGACCCCCGACCCCCGACTCCCGACTCCCGCATTCAGAGACGCATCCTCCAGCGCCATCTGCCCGCGGGCGATTGGTTCGACATCATCAACGGTCAGCGGGCGCGCAACCCTCTGCGCATACTCCCGTGCGAACTCGTGGACCCACGGAGCATCGAACCGGACGGACAGGCGCTCGGCGAGCGTGGTCTTGCCGGTGCACTCTGGACCTATGAGACAAACGGTCAGACAGACGCGAGTGCGGAGCGGCGCCAATCGAACAGCCCTTTCACGCAAAGGAAGACGAAGAAGGCGTAAAGCACGGCGGTCGGGTAGAGCTTCTGGTCGATGAACATGACCACGTAGATCACGTCGACGGCGGCCCAGATGATCCAGTTCTCGACGATCTTCATGTTCAACATGTACTGCCCCACGATGCTGAAGGCCGTGGTCACGGCATCCCAGATCGGCAGCGACGCGTCGTGCGCGGTCGCGCGCAGCAGCCAGAGCAACATCAACGTGAGCACTGCGCCGATCGACATCAGGGCCGCCCACATGCGCGACGACGCACGCGTGACTTTCAGCTCGCTTTTGTTGACACCGCCGTGCAGCCATTCATACCAGCCGTGGATCGAGAGCACGAAGTAAATGATCTGCAGGCCCGCATTGAGGTAGAGGTGAGAGCGCCAGAAAACGACGAGATACAGCAGCACGCTGGCGATGCCGGTCGGCCACGTCCACATGTTCTCTTTGATGGCCAGCCAGACGTTCGCCAGCGTGAAGACGACCGCCGCCATCTCCAGGGGAGTGAAGTTGCCGCGAATGGCCAGCCAGACCTTCGCCAGTTCGGAGAAGATCGCTACCACCCCGATGAGGGCGAACGTCACCGCCGGAAATCTACCATCACCGTGGCATTTCGCGTTGCCTGCGGGTAGTAGTACGAGATCCCGTCGATCGTCTTCTCCGGCGTGAGAAAAAGATAGCTGTAGCCACTCGGGAAGACGCGCTTGTTATTCGTGAGGTTGTTGACCTGCACGCGAACGGTGACCCCTCGGGAGAGAGCGATCGAGGAATTGGCCTCGAGCGTCGTGAAGGCCGGCGCGATGAATGCGCCGTTGTTCGTGTTGTCGAGATACGAGCGTCCCACGTGCCGTCCGGTGACGCCGAAAGTGAGCCTCGACGACGGCGCGTACTCGATCGTCTGATTGACGATCAGCGTCGGCGTCAAGACGGGATTGACGTCGTGAAACGTGATCGGCTGGCTGCCGACGATGTTCCCCGCGGCATCGTAGACGTCATAGAACTGCGTCCACGTGTGGATGCGGTTGCGGCTCAGGTTGGCGTTGCCGCGCAGATGAAGCCGCATCATCGGTTGCCAGCCGTATTCGAGCTCGATCCCACGGCGGTAGCTGCGGTCGACATTGCGCCGCAGCAGCAGGCCGATCGGCGACAGCTCACCGGTCGAGGCGATCTCGTTGTGGAAGTTCATGGCGTAGACGTTCGCGCCAAAGGTAGCCGCCCGCCCGCGGTAGTTCCATCCCGTTTCGAGGTCGACGAGGCGTTCCGGCCGGACGGCGTGGAGGTCGTGAGCGAACGTGGCGTTGTCTTCCCCCTGAAAGAGGTCGTTGCGCGTCGGCTCCCGCGTCGAGATTCCGGCCGATCCATAGACGCTGCTGGTGCCCGAGAGGTCGTAGCGCGCGCCGAGCTTGGGATTGAAGAACGTCCAGCGGATCGGTGCGATGGCCACATCGCCGTGGTAGTGGAAGTTCGTCGTGCGCAGTTGCGCATCAGAGTAGAGATGCCAGCGGGCCTCGTCGTAACTCAGCTTGGCGAAGGCGTTGGCTTCTCCCTTCGTGCCGTAGTTGTAGTAGTCGCGTACGCCGTTGGTTTCGTCCAGCGTGTGCTCGCGGCGGAACTCGTTCACGTGCAGGCCGTAGTTCGCCGTCCACGGACCACGCGTCGTGCTCAGCGTCACCATGCTTCCGATCAGGAGGCCGTCGAGGCCGTACTGTGAGCCGGAGAGGCGATACCAGCCGTAGCCGCGCTGGTAGAAAACCGAGGCCGTCATGTTCGTGCGCGGCGACAGAGCGCGCAGATACTGCAGTTGCGCCAGGTCGTAACCGAAGCTGTCGCGGTCCTGCGGCCCGAACGGGTTCGCGCGCAGATCGTGCGCGAGCGTGGCGGCGTCTTCAGCGAGGAAGGCCTGCTGCGTCCACTCGTGCGCGGTAAAGCCGGTCAGTCGAAGCTGTGAGTCTTCGTTCTGCTTTGCGGCGCTGACGAAAAGATTGTGCGCGCGATAGCCGGATGATTCGCGGAAGCCGTCCGACTGATCGCCGGAGAGTCGCATGTAAAACGCGTAGCCGCCCGGAAGCGCGCCCGACTGGTAGCCGACGGTGGCGTTCTTGGTGCCGAACGATCCGGCGCCGATCTCCGCGCTGGTCGACTCCGCCGGCGAGAGCGCGATCGATTCGAAATTGATCGATCCTCCAAACGAAGGCGATCCGACGGTCGACGTCCCCACGCCGCGCTGCACCTGGATCGACTGCAGCGACCGGGCCAGATCGGGGAAGTCGGCGAAGTACGTCCCCATGTCTTCGGAGTCGGCCAGCGGCACTCCATCGAGCGTGAAGTTGAGCCTGGTCGGGCTGATGCCGCGCAAGGTGATGTACGAGTATCCCGACCCTCCCACCCCGGCCTCGGTGTACGTATCGATCGACGGCGTGTCGCGCAGCAGCAGCGGGATGTCCTGCCCGTAGTAATCGCGCTCGATCGTCCCCCGATCGACGTCGCTCTTCGTCACCGGCGTCCTGGCCTCCGCGCGGATCCCGCTGACGACGATGTTCTCCGCCAGGCCGGGCCGCAAGGTGATGACGACGTCTGTATCGGTGGACGCCGGTTGCGCGATGGCCTGAAAGCCCGCGCGCGTGACGACGACAGTGTGCGTACCCGCCGCAACGTCGATGGCGAAGCGTCCGTCGGCGCCGGTGACGACGCTGTGCCCTTCCACTTCGACGGTGGCCTGGCCCACCGGTTGGCCGTCGACCGCATGGATGACGCCGCGAAGCGTCGCGGCCGAAAGAAGAACAGGAAGAAAAAGGAGAAATGAAACGACGCGTGCAACTCTCATCGATTGCCTCGTCGCCTTTGCCTACGCCGGTCCTAACCGGTTCAGGTTCCAGGGTGTGATCTCAGGCCGTTTTTCGCGGCCACCCCTAGGCGACAGGAGGATGGTACTACGTTGGTTGACGGGTTGCAGGCCCAGCTTGTTAGCCGGCAAAACGATTGAAAAGACGGAAGAACGCCCTACTTCAACACCAGCGCAACCTTCGTCCCATTCGTGGCCACTCCGTCCTGCGATGCGTGGGGATCGGACGGGTCTTTGGTCATGGCGTTGCCGTCGGAGTCGAGACGGGCTTCGATATGGACTGAGGGCGGGAGCGGCTGGCCCATCATCGAGTCGGCTGATGTGAGGTCGAGATCGAGCGGGAACGTTGGTGCGTTGATGCGCTTGGCGGCGGCGGGCGGGCCGGCGCTCTCGCCGGCAGGGCGGACGATGATGAAGAGTACCGCGCCTGGCAACTGTTTCACGGAGCCGGCCAGCGTCAGTTTCACGTGCACTGTCGGGCCGCCGCTGGCCGCCGCGGCTGCCGGTTCGGCGCCGGTGGAGGGAGCAGTCTCTGCGCCCGGCGCGCCGGCAGCTCCCGGAACGGGAAGGGCAGGATGATTTGCGGGCATTGCCGCCGGCGGAGGCTGGTTTTTGACCTGTTCCTTCATCTTGGCCAGCACTTCTTCGAGGCGGGCCTGCTGATCGGGATGGCGGCGGGCGGCGTCGCTGATCAATCCATCCGCTTCGCTGACCTTGCCGGTCTGCACATAGTCCCAGGCCAGGGCGACGTAGGCGTCGAGGAGCTGTGGATCGGACTTGAGGGCGCGGTGGAGCATCTCCTCCGCGCCGTCGCGCTGGCCCATCGACATGCGCACCAGCGCCTGGTACGTCAGGGCGCGGGCGTCGTTGGGGCTGCGCTGGAGGATGTACTGCGTCTCCTGGAAGACGCCCATCAGGTTCTCGCGCTCGAGGTAGGCCTTGGC
>DATLWH010000727.1:0-5881 GCA_035576505.1 Thermoanaerobaculia bacterium
CGACCGCGGCGGTAGCACTCGCCAGCGCGACAGGGATGAGACTGCGCGGTTTAAATTCAAACAGCAGCAACTCCGCGGCCAGCATCGCGGCGGCGACAGGCGCTGCGAAAGTCGCCGACATGCCGCCGGCGGCGCCGGCAACCAGCAGTGTTTTTCGTTCCGTGCTGGTCATATGGAAGAACTGAGCGGCCATCGATCCAAATGCGCCGCCGGTCATGATGATGGGGCCTTCCGCGCCGAACGGTCCGCCCGATCCGATCGAGATCGCCGATGACAGCGGCTTGAGAATGGCCACCTTCAGCGACATGAGGCTCTTCCCGAAGAGAATGGCTTCCAGAGCCTCGGGGATGCCATGCCCGCGAATCTTCTCGGTGCCGTAGCGGGCCATCAAACCGATGATCAGTCCGCCGATCACGGGAACGATGATCATCCAGAGTCCGAGCGGACTTCCCGCCGGGCCTCGGGGCGTCAGAGAGAGCTGGTGGTAGAAAAACAGGTTGGTAAACCAGGCGATGAGCTTCAGCAGCACCACGGCCACCAGCGACGCCGCGATCCCGATGCCGATCGAGATCGTGGAGAGCTGAATCAATCGCCGGTCTGCTGAAAAGTCGCCTCTGCCTGTCTTCTTCATCGCTGGTTGGGTAGATTCATGGGACCCCATGAATCTACCCACTCTAACAGATGGCGGCGCGGGTTATTCTCATGGAGATTTGACATCCATCCTACAATTTTGTAGAGTCCTCATGGATTCGCCATGGAGAAGGAAACCCAAATCTCAGCAATCGTCTCGCAATCTACAAGGGACCTGCTCGAGAGGCATGTCCGCGCTACCGGAATCAAGAAGGGTTATCTGGTGGAGCAAGCCCTTCGTCACCATCTGCAGGCGCTGCACGAACTGCCGGCAGAGATCATCGTCCATCCGAAACTGGTTGTGACGAGGCGATCAGGCGAGGCGATCGTGAAGCAGATGAAGTCCGGAAAGCCAACCAAGGCTCTCCGTGACCTGATGGGCGATGGAGATTAGGGCGCTCCGCCAGGGGGATGACCGCGCTTCATTCCAGTCCGGCGCTCCCGAGCTCGATCGCTTCTTTCGCCAATTCGCGGGCCAGAACCAGTTCAAACACCACATCGGCGTGACCTACGTCGGTGTCGACCGTGACCGTATCCTCGGCTTCGCAACGATCGCGCCCGCCCACGTCGAAATCGACGATCTGCCTGTTCCTGCTCGGAAGAAGCTGCCGCGATACCCGCTTCCCGTGGTCCGCCTTGCGCGCCTGGCAGTCGACGAGTCAGCGCAGGGGCAGGGAGTCGGCGCTCAACTCCTGCGATTCGTTCTCACGCTGGCGGTCCGGTTGGAGAGGGACTACGGCTGCATCGGTGTGATCGTCGATGCCAAACCCGAGGCAATCGACTTCTACTCGAAGTACGGCTTTATGGCGGTCGATGCGGTGGAAGGCCAATCGGACGCTCGCCCGCAGCCGGCTGCGATGTTCCTTGCCATGAGCGCCATTAAGGCCGCCGTGGGCGGATGATACGGTTGAATCAAGTACCTTCATCCGGCGATGAGAGGCACTGTCCTCTTTAAGAGACTTTTTCTTCTCATCGTATGAAATTCATATCCTCGGATATGCGCGAGTCATCCTCGCGTATGGATTTCATATCCTCAGATAGGAACGAGTCCTTCGCGTATGAAAAACTCATCCGCGGATGACGAAAGGTCATGAATGGATGACTCGCGGTCATCCTCGCGTATGGATTTCATACCCTCGGATATGAGCGAGTCATCCTCGGATATGAATCCGGCATCCGAGGATACGAATGAGTCATCCGCGTAACACTCGAAGTCATCTCATCAAGAACGAGAGTCATCTCGTCGTGAACCTCGGCCAGGAGATAGTGTTCAGTCGGCCGGGTGCAGTGTCCCGCAGCTTGATAAGTGGCTGCGGTAGAATGAGTTGGTGGCAGCCCACATCCAGCTCGATCCCGAGTTCGTCGCCCAGTTCTGCCAGCGAACAGCATCCATACACTCGCTCTGTTCGGCTCTGTGCTGACGGATCGTTTTCGGCCGGAGAGCGATGTCGGCGTGCTGGTGGAGTTCGAACCGGATGGCGAGCCCGGTCTCATCGGGCTGGCCCGCATGCAACTCGACCTCGAAGCGGTTGTCGGGCGCCCGGTAGATCTTCGCACCCCGAAAGACCTGAGCCGCTACTTCCGCGAGGAAGTGTTGCGGTCGGTCGAGGTGCAGTATTCCGCCGCCTGATAAGTGGCCGCGTTAGAATGAGTCGATGTCCGCCCACATCCAACTCGATCCGGAGTTCGTCGCCGAGTTCTGCCGGCGACACCACGTCCAACGCCTTTCGCTGTTCGGATCAGTACTGACGGACAGGTTCCGGCCGGATAGTGACGTCGATTTCCTGATCGAATTCGAACCGGAGCACGTTCCCGGATTCCTTGCTCTGGCGCGCATGCAGTTCGAGCTCGAGGCAGTCGTGGGCAAGCCAGTGGACCTCCGCACGCCCAAAGACCTGAGCCGCTACTTCCGTGACGATGTTCTCGGATCGGCCGAGGTGCAGTATTCTGCCCTCTGACCAGCCGGGCACGGCCGGCTGCGTTTGTTGCCCAACGCTCAGGCAGCAGCTTCGCCCGGCCATTTCTGTCGGGCAGACTCCCAGTATTGCCGCCACGCAAAAGACGAATTCGCAATTCCTGAACTCGATATCGTTAATGTAGCGAGCAGCGGCTCCTTCTGGCACGAGACCGCCGCGATGGTCGCGTTTCTTTAGGCGTGGTCTTGTTTTTGGGAAGATTCATTGCTCTAAAGGAACTTATCAGAGTCAATATTGCGTTTAACGCCAGTATGTCCCTTCGCATTTCTCGTGGCGAAACTGATCGCGCACCTCTTCCGGCACAACACGTCCTAACGTCCAACATGATGGAAGCAATGGACCGGCTCGTCGCTGCCGTGAACGCGAGCGGAATGAAGCAGACCTACGTGGCAAGCCAGGCCGGCATGACCTCGTCGAAGCTGAACAAAATCCTCAACGGCCACCAAGTGCCGACGATGCCGGACTTCATCGCCATCGCGCGCGCGATCAATCGCGATCCGTCGGGATTCTTCAGCGATGGCGAGCTGGTGGTGGAACTGGAGCATCTTCGCACCGCCCGAGCCGCCGCCCAAACGATCGACGCCATCCTTGGCAGCTATCTTCCCGATGCTCCCGGTGCGACATCGCAGAGACCGACGATCGTGGCGCAGCCGAAGCGCGCGCCGGCGAAGAGAGTGCAGCCTCTTCGCGTCGCCGCGAGCTCGAACGTCGAGCTGTTTCCGGATCTGGAGAAAAAGCGCGTCACCATTCCGCGCGACTCGTGGAACCGAGGCGCGCGCAGAATCGCCCGGGCAATCGGTGACTCGATGAGCGGGCCTGACGGCATCGAAGACGGCGACCTCGTTTATCTCCTGCCTACCCGGGACATCCGAAAGGCGAAGGGGCAGATCGTCGTCTGTAGCGTTGGCGACGCGGTTTACCTCAAGAAGATCGAGATAATCGGGCGTACCGTCCGGCTGCTGAGCATCAACACGGCGCACGATCCGATAGACGTCGACCGTCCCGAGGACCTGCGGATGATCGGTATCGTGGTCGGCCATCGCACGGCGCCGCGATAGAATGGCGCTACGATGGCGGCGCATATTCAGCTCGATCCAGCGTTCGTTTCGGAGTTCTGCAAACGAAACCACATTCGCAAGCTGGCTCTCTTCGGATCCGTGCTGACGGATCGTTTTCGGCCGGAGAGTGATGTCGATGTGCTGGTGGAGTTCGAGGAAGGCGCACGAGTGGGATACATCGCCATGGCTGGCATGGAGATCGAGCTCAGTGAGCGGCTTGGCCGAAAGGTGGACCTCAGAACACCTGCGGAGCTGAGCCGCTACTTCCGCGACCAAGTTGTCCATTCGGCCGAGGTGCAGTATTCCGCCGCCTGATATCGAGCGCCTCCGTCACATCGTCGAGTCCGCGGAGCGCGTCGAGCGGTTCATTGCTGGCCGCATGCGCGCTGATCTGGAGGGCGATGACCAGCTCGCGCTCGCAATCGTGAAATCGATTGAAATGGTCGGCGAGGCAGCGGCGCATGTTGGAATTGCGGTGCGCGCAGAGCTACCGGAGATTCCGTGGCCTAAAGTCGTCGGGATGCGCAACCACCTCATTCATTCCTATTTCGACATCGACAACGATCGCGTGTGGGACACCGCGACAGAAGACTTGCCAAAACTGAAAGCGATCATCGAGCGCTACTTGAACGAAGGAGCCCACCCATGACCACCCTCATCAAGAACGGCCGCATCGTCACCGCCGTCGACGACTACAACGCGGACATCCTCATCGAAGACGGGACGATCGCCATGATCGGAAAGTCGATCGACGTGAATGCCGACAAGGTCATCGACGCCAGGGGACGGCTCGTCATCCCCGGAGGGATCGATCCGCACACGCATATGGAGCTTCCCTTCGGCGGCACCTCGGCCTCCGACACGTTCGAGACCGGCACGATTGCGGCGGCGCATGGCGGAACGACGACCATCATCGACTTTGCCGTGCAGTACAAGGGGCAGTCGCTGCAGCAGGCGGTCGATGCCTGGCATGCCAAGGCCGACGGCAAGACGTCGATCGACTATGGGTTCCACCTCATCTGCACCGATCTTCCGGACGAGCGGCTATCCGAGATGAAAGGGATGATCGATGAAGGGATCTCGAGCTTCAAACTCTTCATGGCCTATCCGGGCGTCTTTCTCGTCGACGACGCCACGATCTTCAAGGCCATGGGGATGGCCGGGGAGAACGGCGGGCTGATCTGCATGCACGCCGAGAACGGCGTCGTCATCGACGCCATCGTCAAGAAGGCGTTGGCCGAGGGGAAGACGGCGCCGAAGTATCACGCGCTGACCCGGCCGACGAAAGCGGAGGCGGAGGGGGTTCATCGCGCCATCGCCCTCGCCGAGATGGCAGACGCGCCGGTCTACATCGTCCACCTCAGTTGCGACGACTCGCTGCAGGAAGTGACGCGGGCGCGCGACATGGGCATCAACGCCTTCGCCGAGACCTGTCCGCAGTATCTCTTCCTCGACTACAGCGTCTATGAGCAGCCTGGATTCGAGGGAGCCAAGTACGTCATGACACCGCCCATCCGCGAGAAGTGGAACCAGGAGAAGCTGTGGCGCGGGCTGAAGTTCAACGATCTGCAGGTCGTCTCCACCGACCACTGCCCGTTCTGCATGAAGGAGCAGAAGGAGCTCGGCAAGAACGACTTCTCCAGGATCCCGAACGGCGGCCCGGGCGTGGAAAACCGGATGTCACTCGTCTACGACGGCGGTGTGGCGGAGGGGCGCATCTCCCTCAACCGATTCGTCGAGATCACCTCGACCGCCGCCGCGAAGATCTTCGGCCTCTTCCCCCGCAAAGGAACGATCGCCGTCGGCAGCGACGCCGACATCGTCATCTTCGATCCGGATGAGGAGATGACCATCAGCGCGAAGACCCACCATATGAACGTCGACTACTCCTGCTACGAAGGACGGCGGGTGAAGGGCGTGACGAAGACAGTGCTTTCCCGCGGCGAGCTCGTGATCGAAGAGGGCAAGTACGTCGGGCGGGCGGGGAACGGACAGTTCTTGAAACGCGGACAAGCGTTCTCTCCGCGGTAGCGTTCCAGCTACTTCATCTTCCCCGACTCCACGTCCTTGATGAACCTCACCACTTCACGGAAGTACCGCTCCTGATCGTCGTACATCTCCAGGTGGCTTCCCTCGGTGATGACGACTCGCGAATGCGGGATGAGCTTGCCAATGCGCCGGATGTCGTCAGGGTTCATGGTGCCATGGCGGCCGGCG
>DATLWH010000728.1:0-2312 GCA_035576505.1 Thermoanaerobaculia bacterium
GGAGGCGGCTACAGCGGTGGCGGCGGCTATACGCGGAAGCCGGCCAGCGCAGGCGCTCCCGCCGGGGGCGAGATCGAAGACGACGACGAGGTACCGTTTTAGATCGTGAGCAAAGGTTAGATCCGACTTGACAAAGTAGCGGAGTCGCGGGGTCGCGCGGGTGTCACCGTGAGACCTCGCTACCCGCCGCGGCCGTCGTCGCGGCTGAGTCCAGCCTCCTGTAACCTCGCGTTGCGGCGTGCTACATTCCGAACATGTACGCGGGCGAGCGATTCAACAGCATTACCCACATCGTGGGAAGCGTCCTTGCCGTCGTTGCGTCGGTCTTTGCCATCCACGCGGCCGTTACGCACGGTCGGGACGCCACCACGATCACAGCGGTGGCGATCTATGGCGCGATGCTGATCGTGCTCTATCTCAGCTCGACGCTGTATCACTCACTGCGCGGCAAGGCCAAGAAGGTCTTTCACGTCTTCGATCACTGCGCGATCTATCTGCTCATCGCCGGCACCTATACGCCGCTCACACTCGTCACGCTGCGCGGCCCGTGGGGCTGGTGGCTGTTCGGCATCGTCTGGACTCTGGCTCTGGCCGGCGTTCTGAAAGACACCATCCTTCACGGACGTTACCGCCCGATCTCGGTCGTGCTCTACATCCTGATGGGATGGCTCGTCGTCATCGCCATCAAGCCGATGCGTCTGGCCATGCCGGCCAATGGAATCGCCTGGATCGCCGCCGGCGGCGCCATCTACACCGCCGGCCTCGTCTTCTTCGCGCTGTCGAAGCGCGTCGCGCACATGCACGGCATCTGGCACCTCTGCGTGATCGGCGGAAGCGCCTGCCACTACGTCGCCGTCATGCGGTACGTGGCGGTGTAGCCGCGCCGAGGTAGCGGTCGCGGACGATGCCCATGTGATGGCGCTCGTGGCCGAGAATGATGTAGGCGAGGGCACGGACGCTGATCGGGTTTTCGCTGGCGGTACCAATGCGGCGCCAGGCTTCGTCCGGCAAGGCGCGCAACATCATCACATTCGCCCGGCGCACCGCGGCCAGTTCGCCGGCGAGATCGGACATCGGCCGTTCGTCGGCGCCGCTATTGACGACGTACGGCTCCTGATCGAATCCGGGCAGTGGCTTGGTCTCGCCGCGGGCGATGGCGAGCGCGCGATAGGCGAAAATCCGCTCCGCGTCCGTGACGTGTCCGACGAGCTGCTTGATGCTCCATTTGTCCGGTGCGTAGCGATGCGCTGCCTGCGGTTCGGATAATCCGGCGAGGAGTGCCGCCGTCTCCCCTGCCTGGGCGTCGAGCGCGGCCACGATGTCATCCTCGCTGGCAAGGTCGATGTATCGCTGGTAATAGCTGCCGTACTCGCCGGCCTGGGGGCGTCCTGCGTTTTTCATCCGCACATCATCGCGTAGACTCGCCGTTGATGGAAGAGATCGAGATTGGACGGCTGGCCGGTGACGCCGAAGCCCGAGCCTGCGCCGAGATGATGTCCTCGACCGACCCGTGGATCTTCTTCGGCCGCACCTTTGAGCAATGCCTGGCCCGCGTCACCAATCCTGGGGGAGAAGTATGGGTGGCGCGCCACGGCGGCGTCCCGCGGGGATTCGTGATCCTCGTGCTGCAAGGGGCATTCGTCGGCTACATCCAGGTCGTCTGCGTCGCCGCGGGCGCGCGGGGCGGCGGGATCGGATCGCGGCTCGTCCGCTTCGCCGAGGATCGTATCTTTCGCGAGTTCCCCAACGTGTTTCTCTGCGTCTCATCGATCAATCCGCGCGCCCGGCAGCTCTACGAACGCCTGGGCTACACGCTGGTCGGCGAACTGGACGACTATCTCGTGCGCGGCCACTCCGAGTTTCTGATGCGGAAGTCGGTCGGGCCTCTGGCTGAGTTTCGAACGGAGGACGAAGAAAAGAAGTAACGGCTCACTTCGCCGGGGCAGCCGCGGCTGCCGCCATGGCCCGGAAGCGCTTACGCAGCGTTTCGAGACGCTCTTCGACCCCTGGCACGGACATGACAACTTTTTCCAGATGCTTGGCGAAACCCGGACCGGACATCTGCCGAAACTCCGGCAGCAACTGCTGAATCTTCGCGAACGTGGCGAAGATCTCGCCGTTCGCGTCGAGAAACATCTCACGATCGATGGCGTCGTGAATCACCAGCGAGCAGGCCATGTCCCAATAGCCGACGACCATGCGGATGTGCGGATTGTGCGGGCCCGCCAGCGCCGCTTTCACGTCGTCCATGGTCTCGGGGTTGAAGTCGCGCACGAACCAGACCCTGGCTTCGCGGATAACCGCTTCACGGC
>DATLWH010000729.1:0-3403 GCA_035576505.1 Thermoanaerobaculia bacterium
GCCAGGATGTTCTCGCCGGGCGGGATCACGGCGCGAGGCGACGCAGCGAGCGGCGGCGGCCGCACACCGGCCCACGGATGTTTCACGAGCTCCGGCCGTTCTTCGGCGTCTATGGTCAGGATCTCGCTCTGGGACAGAGACCTGTCGAGGACCTGCTCGATCCAGAACCGCTGCACGCGTCCGCGCAGCGATGCCAGTTCGCGCTCGTCCTCGGTAGCCGGAATGACCTCGAGCGGACCGGTGTCGTCGTCGACCGGTATGACCGGTGCGATCAGGCGATAGCCGCTGCGATGCAGGGTCTCGATGAAGCGGGGCTCGCGGCGATCGTCGCCCAGGGCATTGCGAAGTTCCCAGATGCAGTGGGTGAGGACTTCCTCGCTGATGGCGATGTCGCCCCACACGTCCGCGAGCACCTCTTCGCGCGTCCGTAGCTGGCCGGCGTGCTCGGCGAGGTTCACCAGCACGTCCATCGGGCGCGGCTTCAACCGAATGGTTCCAGCCGAGCCGATCAGCTCGCGGGTCTGTGGCCTCACGCGGAAATCACCGACGCGAAACTCTCTCCACCGCGCCAACGGAAACCCCTCCGCATGCACATCTTACCTTCCGTAGAGAAGTCAAAGAGAAATGAAAGAGAACACCGACAGGACTTCCGGCGCCGGGCCGGCCGAACGTGCCCCACGAAAGGAGACTGCCATGTCTCAGAAGACTGCCATCAAGAACGTCCTTCTCGTACTCACTCTCATCGCTTCCATCCTGGCCATCCTCGCTGCCTCGGCGGCGAGTCCCTTCGAACGTCAGAAGAGTTCGTCGAAGACGACGACCTCCTCCACGGTCGCGCGCGGTACCGAGCCGCTGCAGCGCAGGCCGTGCGGGTCGACAACCGAGGGAGGACCGGAGGGCCCGGCCATGCAGCGGGAGGATGTGTGTACCGGCTACGCAATGACCGCGGGGCCGGTGACCGAGCCGGCCGTTCAGGATCCCGATCGATACGCCTGGCGGACGTTCTGCGAATTGAACCAGCCCGCGCCGGGCAAGGGGCGGTTGCGGATCTGGCAGACGTGGGCCAACCAGTTCGACCTCTTCGTCTCGCGTCCTGACCCGAAACATCCGCCGACGTGGGCGGGAGCCACCTCCGAGGCGCGACCGGATGCAGCAGAGAGTGGAGCAACTGGCCACGCAGCTGAACGGAAACAATGACGACAGTTCGACCACCGACACATCGGGATTGAGTAAGTTACCGCCGCCGCGCTACGACGCGAACGACTGCGATCCGCACACGACGCAACAGGTGTTTCTCAATCGCGCGCAGTTCGAGTACGTCGTGTCGAACGACCTCTGGTACGTCGAGGGTCAGATCGCCGCGTTCCGCGCACAGAAGACGATCGAGCTTCCCACCGACGCCACGACCGTCAAGGTTCTGTGGCGTCCCATCGCGGAGGCCGAGAAGCCGAAGTACTTCTGGACCGTGTCGGAGGGCAAACTCTACGGCCTGGCCTCGTTCCTCTTCATGTCCAAAGTGATTCCCACATGGACGTGGGCCTCGTTCGAGCACATCGACAATCCCTGCTTCGCGCGCTACGAAGCGCCGTACGACAACTTCGGCGTCACCGCGGCCGGCAAGCCCAGCCCGGCGCTGCTGCAGATGTTCCGCCGGTTCGGTCTCGATGCGGCTCTCTGGTCGCACTATCGCCTCGGCGGCATCCAGACCTCGTTCACGAACAACCAGGGCCGCCCCGTGCTCCTCGGCAACTCCATCGCCGAGGATGGCTTCCAGACCACGTCGAGCTGCACGACGTGCCACGCGCGCTCGACGGTCGGCCCGGCGACGAGCGACAAAGTCCTCGGCGCCGGCCGTCTGCGCATCTTCAACAGCTTCTACGCCGGCAATGCCCGTCCTCAAAGCGCCAGCGGCGCGCCCGACCCCAGCCTCTTTTACGACTTCTCGACGACGCCGCCGACGCTCAAGTACCTGCCCATGAACTTCGCCTGGTCGTTCGCCTGCGCGAACAACATCGGCAGCGACAGCAACCCCTGTGAAGCCACGAGCGGCAGTACGTCAAATACGAGCACGAGCGGCAAGAACTGATCCGTGTGATGCGCGTTGCGTCGGCAGTCTCGCTGGCGCAACGCAAGGATGCTCCGGGCTCCTTGCTTGCCAGACGGTGGGCGGGACGCCTAGGCGCGAACGTAAGCTTGCCAAGGTTACCGCCGCGATAGCGGCAGAAGATGGTAGCCAGGGGTGCGAGCGCTTTTTGCGAGCACCCCTGGTACGAGGTCCCATTGCTCAACGTGCCGCGTCAGCGGCACCGGAGTAACCGTAGACCAATGACGCTCCTGTGCCGCTGACGCGGCACGACATGGATTGACCATGACACCAGGGGTGCTCGCAAGAAGCGCTCGCACCCCTGGCTACCTTCTTTGCGCCGCTATCGCGGCGTAGGCAATCGAGGATTCCCGCGATGCATGCCACCGTAATGGGCTTTCCATCCAGACTGGTCGGGGGGCCAGGGATCTCGAGCGGTTTCGCCGGCCAATTGCGTTCGTTGAACCTATCGAGAGACGTCCCTCACCCTACCCGGAACACCGGCTTGACGAGCACTTCGCAACTCACCGAGTTTGCGACGAGACAGGTAGCGTGCGCCTTCTCGATGACCTCGCCAGCCGCAGCGAACGAGGCTTCGTCGGGAAGAGTGATGACGGGCGACACGACGACGCGTGTGAACTGGTACGACTTCTCGTTCCACTCCAGGAGACCCTCGGCCGCGCTCTCGTAGCCGGCGAACGCCAATCCACGCTTTTCCGCGAGGCCGACGAACGTCAGCATCAGACAGACCTCGATCGCGGCGACGAAGAAGTCCTCCGGTGTCCAGATGCCCGGTACTCCCTTGAACTCCGGCGGGCTGCTGACCGTGAGCGGAGGCTTCCCCTCACTGAACAACGTCGCCATGCGCCCTTTCACATCGTTGAGATTCGTGTGGTAGGTGAACGGTTTCGGCCGAATGCGCGGCGGTGCAAGAGTCGCTGTCATGGTATTCCTCCAGTCCAAGCATCATTCGGCTGCACGATAGGCGCCACGACGCATCGCACAGGTGGACGTGCCGGCCGTCACACCTCGCGCAGCCGGCACTGCCGGCGGCGTTGGTCCCCCGGCCACCATCTTCGTCAGATCTTCCTGGTCGCCTCGTCGATGTGAGAGACCAATCGCGATTCCCCCTTGCCCAACACCTCGGTAATCGATTTCAGGAGGTGCTCGGCCGTGTACGGCTTCGTGAGGATGTGGGTGACACCCGTCCGGGCGATCTTCGACATCGAGGCTGCCGATGGATTGCCGGTGGTGACGATGATCGGGACATTGGGGACCATTCGATTCAGAGCGGCGATGAGCGCGGGGCCGTCGATGATC
>DATLWH010000730.1:0-2691 GCA_035576505.1 Thermoanaerobaculia bacterium
AATTTGTCATCCTGAGCCTGCCGGAGCCGCTGAGCGAGCGTAGCGAGCGAGCGCGGCGGAGGACGGCGAAGGATCTCCAGTGGCAGCGCCTGGGGCAGGAGCGAAACTGTGGTTTTCTGCGACGAAGGTCTACCGTCACAAGAACCGACCAATACCAAACCCATGCCGCGCTTCTGCCCCATGCGTGGCATCTGGAGATCCTTCGCCGTCCTCCGCTACTCCGTCGCTGCGCGACTACGTAGCTCCGGCAGGCTCAGGATGACAAAAGGGATGAAAGTTTCAGCGCCGCAACAGCCTGCTCGCGGCTCACCGACGGGAATTGCTCGAGAAACTCATCCAGAGAGTCGCCTGCCTCGAGGTAATCGAAGAGGTTGTACACCGGAACCCGCGTGCCGACGAACACCAGCTCGCCGCCCATAATCTCCGGATCCCTGTGAACGATCTGCTCTTTCACGATGCGTTAGAATAACTCGATGAGCGAATTCACTGTCGATGTCGAACGGGAAGACGACGGACGCTGGATCGGAGAAGTGACTGACCTGCCCGGTGTCCTCACCTACGGCACGACGCGCGAGGAAGCCGTCGCCAAAGCCAAGGCTCTTGCCTTCCGCGTCCTGGCCGACCGTCTCGATCACGGCGAGGACTAGTGGGTATCGCCGAGCCGCCGAGATCAGTTGAAAGCGCTACGCTCGGTTGTGCCAGTATCCGGGCGATCGCCGATCGTGCGCAAAGGCGAGGATCCGAATCACTCCAGGCATTTCGAGATACACGACGTGGTATGGGAACCGACGTACAGGAGCGCGGCGGATAGGCAGGTCCGACGGAACGTCTGGAACCGGAGATCCCGCATGAGGCCAATGGGCGATGAACGCGAGGGCGTCATCGACCGCTTCCATGAGCTCGTTTCCGAGGCCCGACCTTCGTTGTTCGTACCATGCGGCCGCCTCTTCGAGCTCGTAGGCCGCTTCGTTCTCGATCCGGAACGGAAGAGTCACCGCTTTGCGAGACGCCGCGCCACACGGTTACGCACGTCTTCCCACGGCTCGCCGGAGGATTCGCCTGCCAGCACGCGACGGCCGCGCCTCTCGATTTCCTTCGCCCACGCGGCCTGCACCTCGGCTGGGTCCTCCTCGCAGTCGTCGAGACTGGCCAGCAACTCCGCGGCGACGTCGGCGCGCTCGTCCGCAGGCCAAGTCAGCGCTTCCCGCAGCAGCGCTTGCGTTCGGTCGGTCATGAGTTGATTGTAGACTCGGAGGCACAACACAACAAGAGCCAGGCCTAGTAGACTGATCGCTGACGGAAGCCTATGTACCCCAGGCACTTCTTCGATCAGTTCCCGCCATATCCGCGAAGTCATCGCGTATTTGTCGCGATGAGCTTCGATCCGCGGCTCGAACCCCGTTGGCGTTCTGTCATTGAGCCTGCAGTATCGGAAGTCAGCATCGAAGGGAAGAGCCTCGAGGCGCATCGAGTTGACACCCGTTCTGTCAGCGATTCGATTCTCACTGAGATCCTTTCTGGGATAGGGAGCGCGCTACTTATCTTGGGAGATGTCACGGCGATTGACAGTCTCAATGGAGTGCCACTGCGCAATCCGAACGTGTTTTACGAGATTGGCATAGCTCACGCAATGCGCCTTCCTGAAGAAGTACTGCTCTTTCGCTCCGACGATGGCCCGCTCCTGTTTGATGTCGCAAACATTCGGGTCAATCGGTATGATCCGGATGGCGATCCAGCGAAGACGCGAGCACGCGTGCGCGACCTGGTGACGGCCTCCATCCAAGAGATAAACCTCACCAGAAGTCTCGTAGTCGAGAGCTATGTGACGCGCTTGGACAGCCAAGCGTGGATAGCGCTGTTACTTGCGAAACACAAGGGGTACCTGGTGCACCCGGTTGTGCGAACCGTTGGAGAGGCTGTGGCCGGTCGAGCCCGAGAGGCGGCTATTACCAGCCTTCTGGAGCTGGGACTGATCGAGACGGACTACAAGATCGATCCGGATCTGATCGATACCATCAAGAGAGGAGAATCCGCTCCTGAGCAACTGTTCCGCTATCGACCCACAAAACTGGGGCTTGCAGTACTTCAGGTTTGCATGAACCGTCTCTTCGCACCCAGCCAGGCAAGCGCCATGTATATCAAGGAATGAGCGTGGGCGCCCGTGACTAGCCTCAGCAATCCGAACCGGCGATCCCTGACACTACGGAGGCGCGACACTTGTGTAAGTCTCGCGAAAGGACTGACTTAACCCTCGTGTACGCTTCCCCCAATGCACATCCTCGTGGTCTGCCCCGACTCCTACGACCGCTGGGCCTTCGGCCGCGTCGAGGGGCATTGCTTTCATTTCGTCGATGCCGGCGTCAGCCACTGGGAGGCGTCGCCGGACTTTGATCCGATGGCGTATCTCGGGCGCTGCCGGGCGGTGCTGAAGAGCCACCATGTGGATGCGGTCGTCTCTACGCACGACCTCGGCGATCTGATTGCGGCTGTGCTGGCAGACGAGGCGGGGTTGAATGGTCCGTCGCCGGAGGCGGTGTTTCTGTGTCTGCACAAACTGTATGGGCGGCGTGCCGAGGTTGATCCGATTCGTTGTCAGGCGTTGTTGCTCGATGCGCCGCTGCCAACGCTCACGTATCCGGCGTATCTGAAGGCTCCGTGGTTGAAGCTGGGTCTCCTCGGGTTCAAGGTCGC
>DATLWH010000731.1:0-4802 GCA_035576505.1 Thermoanaerobaculia bacterium
CCCGACTCCCGACTCCCGACCCTCGACTTCCGAAACGCCGACCTCCGAAGCTCCGACCCCCGACCCCCGACCCCCGACTCCCTATCCTCCCCTCCCTCGCAATCGCCATCACACTGCCGCTCCTCGCCCTCTGCACCGCACTCCGCGTCACCACTCTTCGCGATCTCGTTTTCTTCTCCTTTACCTACGCCGCGGCCGTATCGCGCTGGTACCGCGGAGCGGTGGCCGCTACATCGGCAGGCGGCTTCGCCTTCTGCCCTTCCTGGCTGATGCCGTGGTTCGCGATCATCGCGGCGGCGATCGTGATCTGGCGGCGGCGCAACATCGTCCTCGTTCTGTTGCTCGTGATCGCCGCCACGGCGGAAGTCGTGCTCCTCTACCCCTACCCTCACCTCTGGCCGCAGTATCTGGTCATGTGGGCATGCGTGGTGGCGCTGCTGTATGGCGTGGCGATCTCCGCGGTGGGCGATCGGCCGGCAGCGCGTACCATCGTTGCCGCCGTGATCGTGATCAGCTTCGTCGCCCATGAATGGCCACGGATGACGCAGGCCCCAGGCGAACGGCGGTGGCAGACGATGGCCAGCCTTCAGCGGCGGCTTGGCCCGGGCGAGGCGGCATGGGTGCGGCCGGAAGAGTTGCCGACGGCGGCGCCGGCGGGGTCGTACTACTGGTACGCCTTCGACGATCAGGTGCCGTTCTCGCTCACGTACGCGCGCACGGCGGCCGCGAAAGGGTTCCTGCCGGCGCTTCGGGACGAGGACCTGCCGCCGTGCAGAATCCTCGCAGGCACCGACACGATGCACGTCCGCCTTCTCGACAGCCGCGCCGTTCACAACCTTCCGGCATCGAAGCGATGCATGGAGGAGCTCGTGCGCCGCGGTTCTTTGACGAAGATCGCCGGCACTCCGGTATGGGAAGTGATCCGATGAATCGTTCGGAGCGGCTTCTTGTCATCCTTGCCGTGCCGGCGATTGCCGCGCGGCTCTTGCAACTGGCCGGACTCCATCCGCTCGTGTGGGATGAACTGGAGTTCTTTCGCGCCACGGACTGGGTCCGCCAGGGACTGGTCCCCTATCGCGATTTCTGGGAGCACCACACGCCGCTGCAATGGTTCCTCTACGCGCCGGTCGCCGCGCTCACCCATTCGCCGGGAGCGCCGGCCATCATCTTCATGCGATTCGCGCAGATTCCGCTCTGGGCGGCCACGTTCGCCTTGTTGATGGCCTGGATGGTGCGCGCCGGAATCGCGCGCTGGGCGCGCTGGACGGCGATCGCCGTCGCGCTCTGCAGTTCGCTCTTCATGCTCCCCGCCGTCGAGTATCGCGTCGACGCCCTCGGCTGCTTCTTCGTCATCCTGGCCATTTACCTCGTGCAGAGGATGGACGACGGCGTCATCTACGCAATCCTGGCCGGCAGCGCATTCTGCCTTGCCGGATTTGCGAACCTGCGCCTGGGGCCGGTCATCGCCATCGCCGTGCTGCTGATCCGCATCGTGCGCACGGGCGAGGGGCGGTGGGGAGGCAACACCCGCGCGAACTGGCTCTTTGCCGGGGCAGGAGGGACGTTCCTCCTCGGCGCGCTTTACTTCGTGGCCACGAGCTCCGCGGCCATCGCCTTCCGGCGAGTCTGGAGCGAGAACTTCATGGCGGACCGCCTCGCTCCGGCCATCCCCGGTGCGTTTCTGTTTCGTCTGGCGGTGCAGTTCGGCGTCCACCGCTTCCTCGACCATGTGGAGTTCGATCCGTCGGGCATCGATCCGGCCGGCATCATCATCCTCGCGGGCGGCCTCGCCGGCGTCGTGCGCATTCTGGTGCGGCGCCGGCGCACGCCCGACGAACGCTTCTATCTCGCCTTTCTGGCCGCCGCGAACCTCCTCTTCATCGCGGCGATGAAGTTCATCTACAACTATCACTTCGAGATCGTCGTGCTGACCTTCATCCCCTTCGTGGCGATGGAGATCGAGCAGTTCGTGCCGAGGCGCGTGGCCATGGGAGGGTTGGCGGTATTGCTTTGCATCAGCGCGGCGGTGGGCACCTTTCGCGGTAAAGAGAGCGACACCCGTTACCAGGACCAGGTCATGCGCGAAGCCGACGGAGAAACGCCTCCGGGCTCCAAGGTTTGGGACAGCGTGGGATGGGCCTTGCGCCGCAAGCCCGCCTACCGCTACTGGTTTCTGCGGATGATCGTGAACGAGCTCGAGGAAAAGGGGACCTTCGAACCCTATACGGCGAGCGAGCTACTCGCCGATCCGCCCGCGGCGGTGATCGCCGATCACGACACGCGCGGATGGATGCTGCGCCATCGCGAACTGGGGCAAGCGGTCGTCGCGCACTACCTGCCGGCAGGGATCGAACTGTGGCTGCCTGGGATGAGCGGGCGCCTGCTGGGTGGCAATCGGATCGAATGGATCGTCCCCGCGGACGGCACCTACACGGTCTATGCCTCTCCCCGGCTTGCCTCGCATCCGTGGTTCCGGCAGCCGCTCTACTTCGACACACGGATGTGGCACGACCGCGCCGCCGTGGCCGTCCGGCCGGGTGACCTGGCGGCGTCATCCGTGGCGTTCACCGTCAACGGCGTTGTTGTCCCCGCCGGAGCGAAACGGCTGGCGCTGCATCGCCACGACCGTCTCTCCGCGACCAGCAACGCGGCCGTTCCGATCGGGGTGCTGTTGCCGCTCGTCAGCCGCGAGCAACTCTTCCAACTGCCGCCGGTGGGCGTGACGCTCGAAGGGTCGGCCACGCCGCGCTGGCACATTCCCGATCTCTCCGTGCTGGCGTATGGCGGCGAGTGAGCGGCTACAATACGCCGCCGCTCGCGCGGGACCTCTCATGACGCATCACTCCATCGGCATTCTCGGCGGCGGTATCTCCGGCGTCGCGCTGGCGTCGTTCCTCGGCGACGACGTCGAGGTCGTGGAGCGCCGCGGCCGGATCGGCGGCCTGTGCGGCACCATCGTCGAAGACGGCTTCACCTTCGACGCGGCCGGACCTCACATCATGTTCAGCAAGAACAAAGAAGTGCTGAACATGATGGTGGCCTCGCTCGGCGAGAACGTTCATCAGCGCCGCCGCGAGAACAAGATCTGGTTCAAAGGACGGTTCGTGAAGTACCCGTTCGAGAACGATCTCGCCGCGCTGCCTCCGCAGGACAACTTCGATTGCATCTACGGCTACATCGTCAATCCCCACGCCGATACGGCCGCCACGAACCTTGCCGAGTGGTCGTACAAGACCTTCGGCGAAGGGATCTCCGACAAGTACTTCATCCCCTACAACGAGAAGATCTGGAACTACCCGGCCACGAAGCTGGGGCTGGAGTTCGTCGAACGGATTCCGAAGCCGCCGATGGAGGATGTGCTCAAGTCGTCCATCGGCATCTCCACCGAGGGGTATCTGCACCAGCTTCACTTCTACTACCCGATCGACGGTGGATACGAGTCGCTCGTTCACGCCTTCGCGGCGAAGGTGCGCGGCGAGATCCGCACCAACTGGCAGGTGGCCTCGGTGGCGCGCCACGGCCAGGGCTGGCGCGTCACCTCGGCCGATGGCGCGGAGCGAACGTACGACACGCTCGTCTCCACGCTGCCGATCCATGAATTGTTAAAAGTATGGCGCGACGCCCCGGACGAAGTACACCGGCTCGCTGCCACGCTGCGCTACAACTCGCTGATCAACGTTCTGATCGGCTGCAACGAAGACCGCGGCTATCCCTACACCGCGCTCTACGTCCCCGATCCGGACCTCCTCTTTCACCGCCTGTCGTTCCCGAAGGCATTCAGCGAACATTGCGTCCCCGCGGGATCGTCTTCGGTGATGGCCGAGATCACCACGAACGAGGCAGGCGACGGCGTCTGGGAAATGTCGGATGAGGCGATCATCGACCGGACGATCCGCGAACTGGAGATCACGGGCCTGGTCGATCCAGCAACCATCGTCTACCGAAAGGCCGTGCGCTTCCTCTACGGCTATCCGGTCTACGACCTCGACTACCGCGCCAACGTGACCGCCATGCGCAACGCCGTCGCCGCCACCGGCCTGCACCTGCTGGGACGGTTTGCCCAGTTCGACTACATCAACAGCGATGTGTGTATCGAGAGGGCTGTGGCGCTGGCGGCCCATCTGCGTTCATCTGCGTCATCTGCGGATAAAAAAATCTGATCCGCAGATGACGCAGATGAAACGCAGATAAGAGACCCCATGTACGAATCGGAAAGCTATCAGTACTTCGAAGACGTCAACTGGGGGCTTTTGCGTCTCTGGGGGGAGCGGAAGAATCTCGATGTGCTCGACGTCGGCTGCGGCTTCGCCACCACGTCGCAGCACATCGCCGGCCGCGGCAACCGCGTCACGGGCATCGAGTCGAGCGCCGAGGCGGTGGCGGTGGCGCGCGAACGGGTGAGCGACGTCGTTCATGCGGATCTGCAGCAGCTCGAGGAGGTGAAGCGCTCGCTCGGCGAGCGTCGCTTCGACGTCATCATCTTCGCCGACGTCCTCGAACACGTGGCCTGGCCGATCGGCGTGCTGCGCGGCTATCTCGATCTGCTGAAGGACGGCGGCAGCGTCATCGTCTCGCTGCCGAATGTCGGCCTCTGGTCGGTGCGCCTCAACCTGCTGCTCGGCCGCTTCCGTTATGAAGAGACCGGCGTCCTCGATCGGACGCATCTCCGATTCTTCACGCGCCGCAGCGCGCGGGAGCTGATCGAGAAGGCAGGCCTGCAAGTCGTGCGGCGCACGTACAATCCGGGCCTGGTGCGGCCGTTTGTCCCACTGGCGAAGAAGTTTCTCGGCGGCGGTGGCGAA
>DATLWH010000732.1:0-5127 GCA_035576505.1 Thermoanaerobaculia bacterium
CACGCCGAAGGAAATCGGTCCGATGCGGACGAGCGGCGCATCGATGGTCTGCCGCTCTCCGAGTGCTCCCTCGCAAATCGCCACGTATCGCTTTCGGATGCGCTTCCCTTCGAACTGCCTGGTCAGGTTCGCGTTGATGGACGCCAGTTTCGAAAAGAACATCACGCCGCTCGTGCCGCGGTCGAGCCGCTGCATGAGAAAAAGCGGCTGCGCGTGCAGCATGGCAATCTCGAGCAACACCGGCTCCTCGGCGTCATACCCGCGTTGCACGACGATGCCGGCCGGCTTGTTGACGAACAGGAGGGCGGAGTCTTCGTAGAGGATGTCGAGCATGGCTTACGCGGTCGCGCGGTTGCGGGGTTACGCGGTTACGCGGTGGTATACACCCGCGAGACCCCGCGACCGCAGGCTCCGAGGCGGGCTGCCGAGACCACACCCACTTGTGGCGGCGTGCATCCGGGGAGATCCATTTGCTATCTTCTTCTGCCGCTATCGCGGCGCCTGATCGTGCCTTAAACGTAAGTTCGCGCGTATGGCCCCGAACCCCGAGACCGAGCTACCGCGTAACCGTGGCTCAGTACAGCAGAAACTCCTCGCGCGTGTTCGCGAACGCGCGGAGCGGCTCTTCCCACTCGGCGACCCATTCGTCGATATTGCCGCCGCTTTCGACCAGTTCACGGTAGCGCGCGCTTCCGGCGAGGAGGTCGATGGCCAGGCGGTCGGAGACGAACTCGTACGTTTCGCGCCGCCAGTCGAACTTCTCCGGATTCATGTCGCGGGCGACCTTCACGATCCAGAGTCCCGTCCTGTACGGCTCGAACTCGCCTCGGTTCGTCACGTGAAGCTCGGCGCCGCCGCAGACTTTGCCGGCGTGCTTCTGAAACGTCGGCAGGAAATAGTGTGGCCGGAAGCGGACGCCGGGCAATCCCGCGCCGTTGAGCCGATCGGCGAGGCGAAAGGGATCGAGCCACGGAGCCCCGAACAGCTCGAAGGGATGCGTCGTGCCGCGTCCTTCGCTCAGGTTCGTCCCCTCGACGAGGCACATCCCCGGATAGACCGCGGCCGTGTAGACCGTGGGCATGTTGGGCGAGGGAATCACCCACGGCAGGCCTGTATCTCCCCACCACATCGCCCGGCGCCAGCCGCGCATCGGCACGACCACCAGGTCGCAGTCGAGCGCGAAGGTCTTGTTGAAGTAGCCGGCCAGCTCGCCGGCGGTCATGCCATGGCGCGTCGGCAGCGGGAACATGCCGACGAAGCTGGAGAACTCCTCCTCGCGGATGTTGCCTTCGAGATGAACGCCGTCGATCGGATTGGGGCGGTCGAGGACGATCACCTGCACGCCGGCCTTGGCCGCCTCGCGCATGCAGAGCGCCATCGTGTAGATGAAGGTGTAGTAGCGCGAGCCGATGTCCTGAAGATCGATGACGAGGGCGTCGAGGTTGCGAAGGAGCTCCCGCCTGGGCGCGAGGTCGTTCTCGCTTTCCCCGTAGAGGGAGTAGACGGTGAGCCCGGTCATCGGATCGGTGGAGTGGTCGACGTGGGCCATGTCCTGCGCCTCGCCCCAGATGCCGTGTTCGGGGCCGAAGAGCGTGGTCAGCTTCCACCCGCGGCCGCGGTGCAGAAGATCGACGACGTGGCGCAGATCGCTCGTCACCGCGCTCTGATTGGTGACCAGGCCGATGTTCTTGCCGGCGATGGGACGGGGATCGTCGAGGAGTCTTTCGAGTCCGGGCTGCACGCCGTTATGAACCGGGTTCATGAATGTTCTGTCTTCCCTTCGAGGAGCTGCAGCGCATGCGGAATGAGGTGCAGGATTGCCTGCAGGTTCTCCCGCGCGCCGCTTTCGCTCCCCGGTAAATTCACGATGAGTGCCGTCCCGCGCGTGGCCGCCTGCGCGCGCGACAACGGGGCCATTGCTGTCTTCTGCAGGGAGGCCGCGCGCATCACCTCCCCGAAGCCCGGGATGATCTTCTCGCAGACGCGCCCGGTGGCCTCGGGGGTGACATCGCGCGCGGCGATCCCGGTGCCGCCGGTGGTGACGACAAGGCGCGCCCCGTCGCCGGTAGCCGCTTCGATAGCGGCAGCAATGCCGTCGACATCGTCGGCCACGATCACGATCGAATCGACGTCATACCCGTTCGCCGACAGAATCTCCCGTACCGCGGGACCGGATCGGTCGACGCGCTCTCCGCGCGAGGAGGCATCGGAGCAGGTGATGACGCGGGCTTTCGGCATCGGGCGATTCTATGCGCGCCCGCGACGGTAGACGTTCTTGCGGTGACCCACATGGACGACCGAGACGATGAGAACCTCGTCTCGGATTTCGTAAAGGATGCGGTAATCGCCTTGTCTGAGACGATAGCGCTCAAGCGGCCCATTCAGCTTTTTCGAGCCGTGTGGTCGAGGATTGTCAGCCAGCTTGCGAATGGACGTCCGCTCCATGATTCGCGTGCGATCGATGCGCCGGCCGATGGAGTCGACCTCCTTCAGCGCTTCCTTCGTGAGGATGACGCTATAAACGGCCACGACGCTTCATATCAGCAGCGAATGTCTCGAAATCGACCGTGGGGTCGTTGCGCCGCTGCTCGAAGATGGCGTGATCCGCTTCATCCTCGACGAGGGCATTTCGCAAAACCTCATTCACGATGTCGGAAAGGGACATTTCCGCTTCGGCCGCTCTCTCGCGAAGAACCTCGTGGAGCGCAGAATCAAAGTAGATTGTGGCGCGCTTGGTCGCAGGCATGATTGCATTCTAACGTTTTCACCAACGAATGACTTCGATGCGCCGCACCGATTTCTTCTACCACCTCCCGCCCGATCTCATCGCCCAGGAGCCGCGTGAGCGGGGGCAGTCGCGGATGATGGTCGTTCGCCAGGACGGGATCGAGCACGACTCATTCGCGAACTTTCCGGAACGTCTGGTGCCCGGCGAAGTGCTCGTCATCAATGACACACGCGTCATCCCGGCGAGGCTCTTCGCACGGCCGAAAGCGGGGATGTCGCGGCCGATCGAGATCCTGCTGACGCGCCGCCTTGCATTACCGGAAGTCTGGGAGGCCTGGTGCAAGCCTGCCAAGCGCGTGAAGGCCGGAGACGAGCTGATATTCAGCGACACGCTGCGCGCGCGTGTCCTTGAAAAGGCAGAAGGCACCGTCGTTCTCGCGTTCGACGGCGATGCCGAAGAAATCGAGCGGATCGGCATCCCGCCTCTTCCGCCCTACATCACCCGCGAAACGCCTCGCGATGAAGACCGTGAGGCCTATCAGACGGTCTACGCCGCCGAGCGTGGGGCCATTGCCGCGCCGACGGCCGGGTTGCATTTCACGCGGGAGATCCTCGACCGCATCGCCGCCCGAGGCATCGACGTCGTCCGCATCACCCTTCACGTCGGCATCGGTACGTTCAAACCGGTGAAGGTCGACGACATCGCACAACACGTCATGGACTCCGAGCGCTACGAGATCAGCGCCGACGCCGCGTCGCGTCTCAACCGTGCCCTCGACGAGCATCGTCCGATCGTCGCTGTCGGCACGACCTCGGTGCGCACGCTCGAGAGCGCCATCCGCGCCGGTGAGGGACGCTTCCCGGCCGGCCGTGCCGAGACGTCGATCTTCATCACTCCCGGTTTTGCGTTCCAGGCAGTTAACAAATTGTTGACGAACTTCCACCTGCCGGAGTCGACGCTGCTGATGCTAGTCTCCGCCTTCGCGGGGATCGAGACGATCCGCCGCGCGTACTCCGAGGCCATCTCCCACCGCTACTTCTTCTACAGCTACGGCGACTGTATGTTTCTCACCGAAAGGATCTGATGAAACGCATCCTCTTCTCTCTCTTTGCCTCCCTCTTGATCGTCTCCAGCCTCGCGGCACAGACGCCGCCGTCGTCCGCAAATCCCGAGGAGAAGAAAGCGAGGCGGGAAGCGAAAGAAGAGAAAAAGGACGAGAAGAAAGAGGAGAAGAAGTGGGACGTCAACAACCCTCCCGGGCCGCAATACGACGTTCCCATCGACGTCACCGAGGGGACCTGGTTGTCGCTCGATGTAAGCCCTGACGGGAAAGAGATCGCCTTCGACCTCCTCGGCGACATCTACACGATCCCGATGGCCGGCGGCGAAGCGCACGCGCTCACCAGCGGCATCGCCTGGGATATGCAGCCGCGGTTTTCGCCGAACGGGAAGTGGATCGCCTTCACCAGCGACCGCGCCGGCGGCGACAACATCTGGATGATGAACCGCGACGGTTCGAAGCCGCAGCAGGTGACGAAGGAGACGTTCCGCCTGCTCAACGAGCCGTACTGGTCGCCGGACTCCGAGTACCTCGTGGCCCGCAAGCATTTCACCGCCGAGCGTTCTCTCGGCGCCGGCGAGATCTGGCTCTATCACCGCAGCGGCGGCGAGGGATTGCAGCTCACGAAGAAACGGACCGAGCAGAAAGACACGGGAGAGCCCGCGCTTTCGCCCGACGGCCGCTACGTTTACTACAGCGACGACTCCACACCCGGCGCGACCTTTCAATACAACAAAGATCCGAACACGCAGATCTACGTCATCCAGCGCCTGGACCGGGAAACCGGCGAGATCGAACCGTTCGTCGTCGGTCCCGGCGGCTCGATCCGGCCGACGCCGTCGCCGGACGGCAAGTCGCTCGCGTTCATCCGGCGCGTCCGCTACAAATCGACGCTCTTCGTTCTCGATCTCGAGTCAGGCAAAGAGACGCCGCTCTACGACGGCCTCGATCGCGACATGCAGGAGACGTGGGCCATTCACGGTCTCTATCCGACCATGGCCTGGACGCCGGACAATCAGTCGATCGTCTTCTGGGCCGGAGGCCACATCAGCCGTATCGATGTTGTGTCGAAGCAAGTGACGCCGATCCCGTTCCACGTCCATTCGACGCGCCGGATCCATGAGGCGCTGCGCTTTCCGATCGACGTTGCGCCCGTTACCTATCCCGTGAAAATGCTGCGCTGGACCTCGGTTTCGCCGACCGGCAAGCAGGTCGTCTACGGCGCGCTCGGTTACCTCTACATCCGCGACCTGCCCAGCGGCACGCCGCACCGGCTCACGACACAGACCGATCACTTCGAGTTCTACCCGGCTTGGTCTCGCGATGGAAAATCGATCGT
>DATLWH010000733.1:0-3138 GCA_035576505.1 Thermoanaerobaculia bacterium
TCGTCCCTCAAGGTCACGGTGGTCGCCGGCGGCTATGTGGCGGCGTTTCTCGCGGCATCCGCCGTTGTTGCCATTCGCATGGCGATCACCAGGGGCGACCCGCAGGCAGCCGGCGGCATGTTCGCGTTCGGCGACTCCGTCGTCTTCGTGGCCGTCTTCGGTGTACTCGCTCTCGTACCGACGGGAGGGGCGCTGTATTTCTTCAGACCGTATCGGCGGTTCTGGATCGTGCTCTCGCGATTGTGTCTCGCAGTGGCGGTCACGGGTCTGACGGCAGTCATTCTGTTCGCCGTCGGCAGGCATGCCATGCCGCCTTCGTCCCTGGCGATGTGGGCCGGCCTCTCTATGCTCAGGATCCTGGTTGCGCCGCTCTTCGCGCTCGCCTTTCTCGTGTGCGCCCTCGTTACACCGCACCGCTCCCCTCGGCTGGCGTTTCTCTCCGCTACCGCCATCGAGTCGGTCGTAACCGCGTGCGCGGGCGCCTTCTGGTTCGTCCATGTCTTCCTCCACCGGCCATAGCAGCTCTCGTAATGCGCAGGCTCGACGCTCTGGACCTCAGAGGTGGAAACCGTTGCGCGGCGCAGGAAACCCGCCCCACTCCACGCCGTACTGACCTGTATGCGACGGCTGTTGACGGCCCTGCTCCTCCTGCTCGTGACGAGCGCTCTCGTTTTGCTCCTCGGCACTCGAAGAGAGATCACCGCCGCGCTGCCGCTGAATGATGGAGTCAGGCGGGTCGTTGTGCTTGGTGACTCCGTGGCAAGGGGTGCAGGTGATGAGAAGGGTCTCGGTCTGCCCGGTTGGCTGCATTACGACCTTCGAGCGAAGGCAGCAGACGTGGTCACTCTGAACCTCGGAATCAATGGCGGCAGAACGTTCAACGTGGCTCGCCTTCTCCGCGACCCACGAGCGCGAAGCTCGGTTGCTCAGGCAGACCTTGTCGTGATGTCGATCGGCGGAAACGACCTGTACGGCGACTCCTTCGCCCGCCTGCTGAGCAACGTCTGGCCGTGGTATCAGAGGGAGCGAACACTCTCCAGGGTCGAGTCGCTGGTGGAGAACATTCGGCAGATCAATCCCGGAGCGCGGATCTATCTTCTCGGCCTCTACAACCCCTATCAAACGAGCAGCGTTGGCCGATGGATCGATGTCCAGGTCAATCTGTGGGACGGCGCCTTGATCCAGCGCCTCTCGGAGATGCGAGGAGTCACAGTCATCCGGATCGCCGACGTCCTGGCACGTGCAGACCGGTTGAGCCCGATCGACCATTTCCACCCAGGAACGCTGGGCTATGCCGCGATCGCGCGGAGAATCGCGGATACGTTCTGACTAGTAGCCGTCCAACTCCGCACCGACCGGGCTACGTCTGTGCCCCATCAGTCGCTGGTACTTGCAGAAGTTGTGGAGTTAGTCGGAATCAATGTGGCACAGACACTCTTGTCTGTGCTCCCGCGGCTGTGCTACAGGGAGTAGACGAGAGAACACCAGGATCTGAAGTGGCTTAGGACTCCTGTCTGTGCTTCTCCACACCTGGTAGGGCTCTGCATCCACTTGTGATTGCCGAGGGAAACTGCGGCGATGAACAGCACGCTCGCCCTCAAGGGTTTCTACCGGCGAAACCTCCCTCACTTCGTAACATCGCTACGCCCACTCTTTCTGACGTTCAACACGTACGACCGCTGGATCCTGCCGCCCGGCGCGCGAACGATTGCCCTGCGCCATGCACTACACGATCACGGACGGAAGATCTTCATGGATGTAGCCGTCGTCATGCCCGACCACGTCCACCTGATCTTCACGCTGTTGCAAGGCGAATTCGAACTTCCCTGTTCGCTCGCCGAAGTCATGAAGGGAATCAAGGGCGTATCTGCCCGACGAATCAATCAACTGCTCAAACGGAGAGTCCCGGTGTGGCAGGACGAGAACTTCGATCACGTCGTCAGGGATGGTGAGCGGTCGCTGGCGAAGTTCGAGTACGTGTGCAACAACCCGGTTCGCGCCGGACTGGTGAGGTGTGCCGACGAATATCCCTGGCTCTGGAGGTCATGGGTTGAGGGAAGGAGAGGGGCTGGTATGCAGTGAAGTGGGGAAGTACCAGCATCCGATGTGGCACAGACACTCTTGTCTGTGCTGGATCTCGCTACGACTCAAGATGGCAAGCTCTCAGGGCCACGCGGCTTCGGCCGGAGCACAGACAGGAGTGTCTGTGCCACATCGGACCCTGGCTCGCGGCGGCAGGCACGGAGGCTCGATCAGGTTGTGGTGAGTCCAGTGGGCCAGACCGTCGTTCTCCGGCCGGCCACCAAGCAGACCTCTGGCATCAACGGACGCCTATGGCCACGCCATCGCGTCGGCGCGGGGAAACCCATGGGGTCACGCCTTCGTTCTTCGGTCGTTCCCGATCATTCTCCCGCAATCTTTTGCATCAGAATGACCTACAGCATCGGACAGGAATTGCGATGTTGTTCATGTGAAGTGACAAGTTA
The DNA here is from genome assembly GCA_035576505.1 of Thermoanaerobaculia bacterium. Classification (GTDB taxonomy): domain Bacteria; phylum Acidobacteriota; class Thermoanaerobaculia; order Gp7-AA8; family Gp7-AA8; genus JADGNZ01. The sequence goes on from DATLWH010000733.1 coordinate 2,487, forward strand.
TGCTCCCTTTTGAGCAGGTGGCGAAAACCGAAGGTGTGACCTAGGATCATCTCTGGGGAACCGCTCCGCCCATCACCATGAAGGCACCGCGCCACATCTTCTGCCTCGCCCTCCTTGCGCTCAACCTGTCGGGCTGTCATCGCCAGGGCGCCTCCGCTGTGACGCTGACATCCGGCCATGTGCCTCCCATCCTCCTATTCAATGGAACAGGCACCTCCCCAAACGACGTCGCGGCGATCGAGACTCTCCTGGAGAAGAGCCGGATCTCGTACTCGACCGCGAATTCGGCGCAGCTGGACGAGATGAGCGTGGCGCGGCTGCGCACCTATCACCTCATCATTGTCCCCGGCGGAGACTTCACTGGCATCGGGAACGGTCTCAGGAAGGAGACGGCGGCGAAGCTCCGCGATGCCGTGCGGCACGGTGTGAGCTACCTCGGCATCTGCGCCGGAGCGTTCTTCGCCGGCCGCTCGCCTTACAACGGTCTGAACCTGACCTCTGGGGTGCAGTTCGGCTTCTACTCTGCCGAGGCGCGGGGGGTGCGCAAGGCGGCAGTGATGATCTCGGGTGCGGGAACGCCCACGCTCGATCAGTATTGGGAGGATGGTCCGCAGCTCACCGGTTGGGGTGCTGTGGTCGCCAGGTACCCCGA
>DATLWH010000734.1:0-4174 GCA_035576505.1 Thermoanaerobaculia bacterium
CTGCCAGGAGCCAGGCAAAAAGAAATCGCAGCCGGGCATTGGCAGCCAGACCGATCACCGCATGCAGCGCCGCAACGGCTGGTTTCACATTTGCGAGGAGAGCAAAGACGCTGATCGCGGCAAGGACAAAAAAGACTTCCCGCTCACGGAAGCGGCGCCGGCCGATCGCATCCAACCCGATGGCGAGGATCGCGGCGAAGCCGAGGATGCCGGCGAATCCCGTCACCGCTTCGGCGGTAGCCGGTCCCCACGGATTCCCCGGACGCGTGCCATACAGGCGCGGTTGTACGAGAAGTGCGAGCGACGGCCCGTCGGAGAACGGCATCTCGCCGCTCGACGCCCGTTGCCACTCGAAGCGGGTCGATCCGGCGACGTTCTCCGCAAACGGCACGATGATCGGTAACGACAGGAGGACCGCCACAAGACCCGATCCGGCCAGCGCGGGGAGAAAATCGCGACGCCGTTCGACGAGAACGATCCAGAGAACGTAGGCGATCGCGAAGAGGAGGATGTGGACGGCCGTCTCCGGGTGACCGCAGAAGACGACCGCTGCGCCGACCACGGCGGTCATCGCAAAACGCGGATACGTCCGGCGCTCGCTGAGCAGATCGATCTGGTAGAGCACCGCCGGCAGGAAGCAAGCCGCGGTGCTTTGTGCGAAGTGCAGCCACGCCACCACGAACGGGCCGAAGCCGTAGGCGATCGCGGCGATGCTGCTCGGCAGCACGTCGTATCGACGCCGGCAATAGAGAAAGGTGAAGGTGAGCGCGACGAGGATCTTCATCGCTGCCTCGGCTGTCATCGCATAGCGCAGCGGCAGCGGCAGAGCGACGAATCGCAGCGGCGAAAACGCCGCGCTCTGCGCGTTGGCGAGGAGCGGATACCCACACCCCGCCAGCGCATCCCAGAGCGGCGCCCGCCCCGAACGCCACGCCTCCCGCACCTGATGCGCCCACGGCACGAGCTGCATCGGCACATCGTGCGTTTCCATATTCCGCACGGTGTATTTCGTCAGCCCGGGAGAGGAGGCCGACCAGGGAGCGATGAGCTTGGGGATGTCCGTCGCGATCGCGACATAGGGACCGGTCATGGCCTTGAAGAGGAAGATGCCGGTCAGCAGGTAAAACCACAGCGCGATGCGCTTCGGCAACGGGTTTCCCCCGCGTCGCGCAAGCCATACGGCGATGGCGTAGATGACGCCGACGTAAAGCCAGGTGGGATTCAACGCCTGGATGGTAATCCGAAGAGGTGATTGGCTTTCGCGAATGCGTCGGCGGGGTCGCCTTCGATGATCTCGCGCACGAGTTTTTGAATGGCATCGGCCTGGGGGCGCAGGTTCCCGCGATTGGCGGCGAGGATCGGCGACCAGACAGAGGCGTCGCTGCCGGCCAGGCGGAGGAATGTCTGCAGGCCGGGGCCGGCGAAGCGGAGATCGACATTCTGGTCATGCAGCAGGGCGGCCAGCGCGGTCGAGAGGATTTGCGGCAGGTGGCTGGTCAGGGCGATGGCGCGATCGTGTTCGTCCGCTTCGACCAGCTCCGCGCGCGCGCCGCAATCGGCGATGACATCGCGAACGATGGCGTTGTCGCGATCGATGAACCACGCCGCGCCGGTGAAGAGATCGCCGCGTGCCGCGGCAAGACCGCGCTCCTCCGAGCCCGCCAGCGGATGGCCGGCCACGAAATGATCGCCGGCCACGGCGCGAAGGGGAGCCATGACGCTGCAAACGGACGTGATGAGCGGCGCGCGGCTGGAAGCCAGCAGCGTGACCGCGACATCGACCGGCGTCGCGAGAATTACCACATCGGTGGCGGCATCGATTGACTCGACGCGCTCGTCAGCGGCCTGGCCCGGCACGAGGCCGCGGTCGCTGTCGAAGAAGGCCACGTACCATCCGCGGCGGCGGAGGGCGATCCCGATCGATCCTCCGATCAGACCGAGCCCGGCAATCAAGGCGCGCCGGGCGCGCCGAGATGTGGCCATCAGCGCGACATCATGATGAGCGTTCGGTCGACCGTCTGCGATGTCGAGGCGTCGAAGTACGGGCGCTGGATCGTCACACGGGGGCGATTCGGCGTCGGATCGATCTCCGCGGCGCGGTAGGCGCCCACAGCCTTCGAAACGTCGACCTTCAAATTGAGTTTCTGCGTCACCGGGATGATCGCCGCCACATCGTGCGCGAGATCGCCGGAGCGGTAGTAGGCCGGCGGCTTCGCGGAGCTGAGATTGTTCGTCGCATCGGGAGCGAGCTTGTTGTAGCCATACGACTGCGCGTAGAACTCCGCCACCTTGTCGATCGGCGCGTCGGTGTCGTAGATGGCGATTGGCGGCACGTCCTGGTTTGGCACGAGGATCCTGTGCGCCTGTTTCCAGATATCGGTCAGCTGCGACAGATATCGCGAGCCGGGATAGATCGTGAACGAGAACGCTTCCGGCTCGTTCGACGCGTTCTTCTTTTCTTTGCCGCAGCCGGCGACGACGAGCGCGGCGAGCGCGGCGACCAGCAGCAGACGTGTGGTTCTGGACATGTAAGGCAGTTCCTCCGGGTGATGAAGTGGATCAGTGGATCAGTAGATTAGTAGATCAGTGGATTAGAAGATTGGGGCCTCGTGGATTGGCGAAGTCAGCTTGACCAAGTGCCGCGGATCCGCGTGTTTCTGATCCACGAACCCACTGATCGACTAATCCACTGATCCACTGATCCACTGATCCACGAATCCACCAATCGACTCTAGCATACGGGTCACGAGAGGAAATCGTCGTTACCGCGAGCTGGCCAGACTGCGGTCGCGCGCGGCGCGGAACTCGTCGCCCGCCTTCCAGTTGGGCATGGTCGCCGCATTCGCGGCATCCCATCCCATCCAGATCCCCAACTGCGCCATCTGTACGGCCTCGGACCAGTCCCAGTTCGGATCGAACTGATCGCTCGGCTGGTGGTAGTGGTTGGCGCGGAAGTCGTTCGACCACTGGGCGCCGAACCCGGGCGGTTTGCCGATGACGTCGTGGCCGGGGTCGACGGAGAATGCCGGGATGCCGACCTTGCCGAAACTGAAGTGATCGGAGCGGTAGTAATGCCCCTGTTCCGGCTCAGGATCAGGGATGATCGAGAGGCCGAGCGCTTTCGTGATCCGCAACGCGGTGGGATAGAAGGTGGTCCGCTCGATCCCGTTCATGTTCACGTCGCGCACGCGTCCGAGCTCGGGGATCATGTCGTAGTTGATCCCGAGGGCGATGTGGCCGGCAGGGAGGGGCGGATTCTGCGCCAGAAAGGCCGAGCCGATCAGCCCCTGCTCCTCGGCGGCGACCGCCGCGAAGTAGACGGAGCGCTTCGGCGCCGGCATCCGCGTCCAGACGCGCGCCATCTCCAGGAGGATGGCGCAGCCGGAGGCGTTGTCGAGGGCGCCGTTGTAGATCGTGTCGCCGCTCTTGTCGGCGGGACCGATGCCGAGGTGATCGTGGTGCGCGGAGTAGAGAATCGCCTCACCGCGCAGCTTCGGATCGCTGCCCGGGAGCTTGGCCACCACATTCGTGGTGTTGAATGAGCGAAGTTTGCTGACGATGCTTCCGGAGAGCTTCACGCCGAGCGGCACCGGCTGGAATCCGCGTGATGCCGCCTGATTCGTCAGCGCGTCGAGGTCCTGGCCGGCCGCCTTGAAGAGATTGCGGGCAACCTCCTCGGTCATCCATCCGGCGAAGTGGAGCGCCGGCGCGCCCGGCTTGTTCTTCATGAACGAGTTCTCGCCGCCCCAGGAGTTCGCGACGACGTTCCATCCGTATCCGGCGGCGTCGGTGGTATGAATCAGGATGACGCCGGCGGCGTTCTTCGCCGCGCCGATCTCGTACTTGTAGGTCCAGCGGCCGTAGTACGTGCGCGTTTTTCCCTTGAAGAGATCCGGCTCCTGCACGTTCGCCGGCGGGTCATCGACGAGCATCACCAGCGTCTTGCCGCGCGTGTCGAGCCCCTTGTAGTCGTCCCACCTGTACTCGGGGGCGACGACGCCGTGGCCGACGAAGACGAGCTCGGAGTCGAGGGCGCTCGACTCGTTCTGCGACGCGTCGCCCGTGACGTAGTCGTCGCCGAACTTCGGCGTGATCGGGCTCGCCCCCTCTTTCATGAACGAGATCGACGACTGCTCCGGCAGGGTCTTCACGCCGACGAGCGGCACGCGCTGGT
>DATLWH010000735.1:0-2607 GCA_035576505.1 Thermoanaerobaculia bacterium
TCGACGCTGCTGTAGATTGCCCGTGCGGCGTCGCTGGCCGGCGTCTGACGCGGCGCGTCACTGCCCGCGGCCACGAAGTCGACGCGCTCCAGGCCGGAACCTAGGCGCGTGAGCGCGTTGCGAACGGATGCGATTTCGCGCTCGGCCACCTCTTTGTTCTTCCTGGCGTCGGACTGGCGGAACTCGTGAGCGACGACGCGAAGAGGGGGTGGCGCGTCGCGGATGATCCCCGCCAGCGACTGCAGCTCTTCCCGGCTGGCCTCGGCGAGGAGCTCGCCGCTGGCGTCGAACTGCAGAGCGAACATCGAAACGTGTCCGGCCCGGCGAAGAAACGTGAGCGGGACATCATCGCGCGCTGCCGGCGCGGCGCATGGGGAGCGCTCGCCGAACCACGGAATGGCGGTGAAGAGCGGGATCGCTTCCTCGTGCCAGTCGAGGGCGCTCAGGTGTTTTCCGTCGGGCGAGACGGTGAGCGCGGCGTAACCGTAGTCGTTCCCGCGGATCCAGTTGAAGCGCCATAGACGGCCGTTTGTGCCGCCGGCGAGGAAAAGCGGCTGTTTTCCCTGAAGCAGAACGCCTTTGGCCCGCGCGCCGCTCACCGCGAAGGACGCGGCCTCGCCGTTGATCGACCAGCAGCCGTCGAGCTGCGGGTCGCGTCGCGGAGCGATTTCCGTGCCGTGTGCGAAGAGCGATCGCACGCGGGCGTCACGGTTGGGATTCTTGGCGCCAAGGATCGTGATGCGCAGATACGCGGCATCGACGGGTGCGACGTCGAGCCATTGCGCCTCGCTGACGTGCCGCGATGCCATCGTCGCCAACGGCTGCCAGGTTGCGCCGTCTGCCGAGCGCTCGAAGGCCAGGTGATTCAATTCGTATCCGCTTTCGCTGAGCGTACGAAAGCCGACCCGATCGATACGGCTGTTCGAGCCGAGCGCGATCACGACCGACTGCGGGTAGTCGTGAGGCGGTGGCGCCCAGAACGTGGCCATCTCGCCGTCGATCGTGTTGATGGCGGAGGTGATGATGAGCGCCTCGCCGGTGCGCGAGACGATGGTCGCGCCGCGGGTCAGATCGAGCAGGCTCGATTGCTCGTTGATGATGTCGGTGGGGAGCTTGCCCGGCTGGGTCGTAGCGGCGGGTTGTTTGGGAGCCGGGCGCGAGCAGGCCGCGAGGAAAAGAAGAGCAAACAGCGCGCGCCGGTTCACGGCCGGTACTCGCGCCGGTCGACGACGATCTTGGTTACGTCGGCGATCTTCATGACGGCGTTCCCCACAATGCGCAGGAGGGCCATCCGATTCCGGCGCACGCCCTCGTCTTCGACCATGACCATCACTTCGTCGAAGAACGTCTCCAGCTCCGGCGCCATGGCGGCAAACGTCTCGAGCGCGCGCTTGTAGTCGCGCTCGGCGATCATCTCTTCAATCTGCTCACCGACGTGCGCCGCCAGATCGGCCAGGCGCCGCTCCACGTCGCTCTCCAGCTTTGACGGATCGACTCGCGCCGCCGACTCCTGACCGGACGTGATGTTGGCGATGCGCTTCGCCGAGTCGAGGATCGAGAGAAAGTTCGGCTCGTTGCGCATCGCTTTGATGGCTGTGATGCGGTCGACCAGATCGGTGAGCGACGACGCCCATCCCGCTTCCATGGCCGCGGCGATCTCGTCGTAGGCGAAGCCGTAGGCCGAGGCTTCGAGGAGGGTGCGTACGCGCTCCGCGAAGAAGGCCAGCAGATCAGTTTTGAGTTGCTGGGTTGCTGGGTTGCCAGGTTGCTGGTGGGCTTCGAAAGCGATGTCGATCAGTTTTTCGATGCCGATCTTCACGGAGCGCTTGTCGCGGTTGAGCAAAATCTGCACGGTTCCCTGCGCGGCCCGCCTGAGGGCGAAGGGGTCCTTCGATCCGGTCGGCTTCGCGCCGATGAGAAAAAAGCCCGCCAGCGTATCGATCTTGTCGGCGAGCGAGACGACCGCACCGCTGAGTGTGCGCGGCAGGGCGTCGTCGATATTGACCGGCAGGTAATGGTCGTAGATGGCCTGCCAGGCATTCTGCGGGAGACCCTCCTCGCGAGCGTAGATGCCGCCGATCTTCCCTTGCAGGTCGGTGAACTCCTTGACCATCTCGGTGACGAGATCGGCCTTGCAAAGCCGCGCGGCGGTACGCGTATCGGAGTCATCTGAGATAGCCGAAACGATCTTCTCGATGCGCTTTGTCTTCTCGAGATAGTTGCCGAGCTTTTCTTGAAACTGCAGGCGCTCGAGATCCGGGAGGCGTGATTCGAGCGTCCGCTTCCGGTCGGTCTCGTAGAAGAACTTCGCGTCGGCGAACCGGGCGTTGGTGACGAATGAATTGCCGTATGCGGCATTGCCGTCGGGGTCGGCGTCGTTGTCGAGCACGGCCAGGAAGGAGCTGCTCAGGCGGCCGTCGGCAGTACGGATCGGGAGCTGTTTCTGGTGAACGCGCATCACCGTGACCAGCACCTCTTCGGGCAGCGTCAGGTAATCGTGGCCGAATTCGGCGCGAACCACGCCCGGATACTCGGTGAGGTACTGCCACTGCGACCAGATCGAGGCCTCGATGGACGGTGTGCCGCCGGCCTGCTGGCCGAGCACGC
>DATLWH010000736.1:0-2259 GCA_035576505.1 Thermoanaerobaculia bacterium
GCGAAACTGAGTTGCTGAAACTGCGGCGCCGAGATGTTGATCCCGACGCGGATCGGCGGCAGGCCGGCCTGACGCCAGCCGCGCAGGTCGTGGCAGACGCGCCGCAGCACCCATTCGCCGATCGGGATGATGAGCCCCGTCTCTTCGGCCAGACTGATGAAATCGACCGGCTGAACCAGCCCTCTGGTGGGATGGTTCCAGCGCACCAGCGCTTCCAGCGAGACGATCTTTTTCCGGTTGCGGTCGAAGATCGGCTGGTAGTGAACGACCAGCTCTTCGCGCTCGACCGCGTGGTGCAGGCTCTGTTCGAGCGCGAGACGCCGGCTGTAGCGTTCGTTCATGCTGGCCGTGAACATCTGCGCCTGATTGCGCCCCAGCTCCTTGGCGCGGTACATGGCGCTGTCGGCGGACTTGAGCAGCGTCTCCACCTCGTCGCCGTCGGCGGGGAAGATGCTGATGCCGATGGAAGCGGTGACGAAGAGCTCGTGCCCTTCCACACGGAAGGGATGGGCCAGCGACTGCAGGATCTTCCGCGCCACGCCGGCGATGGCCTCGCTGCTCGACGTGTCGATGAGGAGGATCGTGAACTCATCGCCGCCCAGCCGTGAGATCGTGTCGGAAGCGCGGACGCAGGTCTGCAGGCGTGCCGCCACTTCCGACAGCAGGTTGTCGCCGAGGGAGTGGCCGAGGCTGTCGTTCACGAGTTTGAAGTGATCGAGGTCGAGATACATCACGCCCACGCCGCGGCGGTTGCGGCGGGCCTGGGCGATGGCGTTGATCACACGGTCGCGGAAGAGCAGCCGGTTCGGCAGGCCGGTGAGGGCGTCGTAGTAGGCCTGGTACTCGAGCTGCTTTTCCGTGGCCTTGCGCTGCGTGACGTCGCGATAGTTCAGAACGATCGCCCCGACGCTCGGGTCGTGCAGCATGTTCTGCGCGAATGCCTCGAGCCAGATCCACATGCCGTTTCGATGTCGGAATCGCAGCTCGGCCTGCGACTCCTGCGACGCTCCGGTGGCCAGGGAGCTCATCATCTCGCGCATCGTCTCCCGCTCGCGCGGGTGAACGTAGGCCAGGAAGCTCGTGCCGATCAGTTCATCTTCAACGTAACCGAGAAGCCGTTCGGTCGACGCACCGCTGTAGCTGAAGGCCAGGTGGCTGTCGAGCAGGGCCACGCCGCTCCAGCTTTTCTCCACCAGCGCACGAAAGCGTTGCTCCCGTTTTTCCAGCTCGGCCTGGGCGCGCCTGCGCTCCGAGATGTCGCGCAGAAAGGCTGTGAAGGTCTGGTCGGCGCCGCTGCCGACCGGCTCGATCGTCACCTCGATCGGAAACTCTTCGCCGTTGGCGCGTCGCGCCATCGTCTCGATGCGGCGCTTGGTGATGCTGCCGGTGCCCACCGCGTCGAAGAGCTCCGCGATCTTTGGCGGAAGCACTTTCCCAACCACGTCGCGGGCCGGCAAATCGAACGTCGCTTCGGCCTGTGGATTCCACTCGATGACGATGCCGGCCCGATCGACGCTGAAGACCGCGTCGAGGGTCGATGCGATGAGCTGTTTCAGACGCGACTCCGACTTGCGCAGCGCCGCTTCGGTGTGCGAGCGTTGCATCGCCTCGCCGAGGAGACTCGCCGTCGACTTGAGGAACGCCAGCTCGTAGTCGGAAAAGGTTCGTCGCCGGCTGGAGTACGCCAGCAGGACTCCGAAGATGCCCGACGCCGTCGGGATGACCAGCCCGACGCCGCCGCGTACACCGTGAAAATTGCAAAGGTGTGACGACTTGAAGCGCGTCTCGTTCTCGATGTCGTCGAATACGACCGGTGCACCGGCCATCGAGACGTACATCGCGATCGACTCGTTCTCTTCGTCGTCGTGATCGCAATTGACGAAGGTGGCATTCGAGCCGATCGATGCCAGAACGGCCACGTGGCCATCGACGATCTCGAGCGCGCGCGAATGGTCGATTTCGAGCGTCAACTCCACGAGCGCGCAAGCCTGGCCGAGGAGGATGAGCGGGTCGACCCCGGTCAGCGCTGCCTGCCCCAGCTCCGCGATGGCCGTCTCCTGACGGTTGCGTGCCTCGATCTCCCCGCGAAGACGATGCAACTCCCTATCCGCGGCAGTGACGCCGTCCCGGCTCCCGCCGACCAGCTGAAGCGGATGGGGAACGTCTGACATTGGAATGTGATCAAGGCAGCTTAACCCCGAAGGTGCAAGGCGTAAGGCGGAAGGGTGGAAGATCGAAGACTGAGGGCTGAAGGCAGAA
>DATLWH010000737.1:0-6002 GCA_035576505.1 Thermoanaerobaculia bacterium
CCCCGCTCCCGCGCGACCCGCACCACGTTTTCCTGCAGCATTTCTGGGACGCCAGAACGCACCGGCCATACACCGGCGCCCGGCAGTGGGGCACCAGGACGAGCAAGGGGCGTTATCAATTCGCATCCGACTGGTACGTCGACCTCGGGCATCCTGAGGCCGCGGCGTATACGGCCAACGTCCTGCTCCATCTCGTCCGCGCGTACGACATCGACGGCATTCACCTCGACCGGATCCGCTATCCGGAGACGCCGCGGGGGGATGCCGGCTACAACGAGACCAGCGTGGCGCGGTTTCGCGCGCGGTACGGGAGACTTCCGCACGCGAACGATGCGCTCTGGAACGACTGGCGCCGGGAGCAGGTGACCAGCTTCGTGCGCCGCCTGGCCCTCGGCGCCAGGGCCATTCGCCCGTCGATCACCATCTCAGCCGCCCTCATCGCGTGGGGTTCAGGACCGGCGGCGAGCGGAGGGTTCACCAGGACCGACGCCTACCGAGTGGCCTTTCAGGATTGGGAGGCCTGGCTTCGCGAAGGCATCATCGACGTGGCCAGTCCGATGCTCTACAAACGCGAGCACGCGCCGGTCGAACGGAAGCAGTTCGACGATTGGCTGCAGTTCGTCGTCACCACCGCGCACGCGAATGGCCGCGCTGCCGTGCCCGGCATCGGCGCGTATCTCAACTCGATCGAGGGAACACTGCGTCAGGCGCGCCGCACGCGCGAGGCCAACGCCGACGGCATCCTTTTCTTCGCCATGGGCGATACGAAACCGTGGTCGATCCTCGCCAACAGCACCAACAACGCCGTGACGAAAAACCCGTACGCCCTGCCGGTAGCCGGCGTCTACACACCGAAACGGCCGAACGAAGAGTTTTTCGCCGCCCTGCGCACGAGCACCGCCACGGACGGGCGGACCGCGTTCGAGAGAATGGCAAGGCCGCTCTTCAGTGCCGCATTGCCTCCGCCGCGCAAGCCCGAGGAAAGCACCGGCGCGGTCATGGGCCAGGCTGGCGGCGACGGCACGCCTGTGACGATCGAGTCGGTGGCGACGCGGGCTACGCGCACGACGCACACCGACGGCACCGGATTCTTCGGCATGCTCGGACTGGCAGCGGGCGACTACCGCATCGTCGCCGGCGCGAAATCGGGGACCGTGAGCGTCAGCGCAGGCAGCGTGGCGGTCTGGAGCGAGGCCACTCCATGAGCGAGCTCGATCCCACCGTCCAGCAGGAGCTCGACTCGCTGGCGATCCCGCACGAGGTCCTCCCCTGCAACCCCGATTGGGCGGACACCGACGTCTTCTGCGCCAACTACGACATCCCCCGCGACAACGCGGCGAACACGATCCTCGTGGCCGCGAAGACCGAGCCCCGCCAGTACATCGCCTGCCTGGTGACCGCGTCGATGAAGCTCGACGTCAACCACAAAATCAGCAAGTTGATCGGCATCAAGCGGCTGTCATTCGCGTCGGCCGAGGAGACCAAAGAGGTGACCGGGCAACTCATTGGCGGTGTCACGGTCTTCGGCCTTCCGGATTCGGTGCCGCTCTACATCGACACGCGCGTCATGGAGCGCGAGTACATCATCGTCGGCGGCGGCAACCGCTCCACGAAGATCAGGATCGCGCCGGAACACCTCTCCAGGCTGCAGCGCGCTTCGGTTGCCGACATCGCCGTACCGCGGCAATGACACAACGCGAAATCCAAACCCTCCCCAACCCCGTAGCTTTACAAAAAGGAGGGAGACCAAATGAAAACTCGCATCCTGGCGGTAGTTGTCTGTCTCATCACGATGGCCGCGTTCGGCCAGAGCAATCCGAAACTGAAGGAAGTGCAGTACTTCGTGGGGACCTGGCAGTGCACCGGAGTGGCGTTCGCATCGCCAATGGGACCGGAGCATCCGACGAAGGCCACCGTCCACGGCGCGTGGATCCTCGGCGGAGCATGGCTGGAGATCCATTACGCGGAAACGAAGACGGCCAAGAATCCTCATCCGGTCGACGTTCGCGTCTTCTGGGGTTACGACGAGCAGCCGAAGGCGTTCGTATCGGCGGAATTGGACAACATGGGCGGCTACTCCACGGCGCAGTCTCCCGGATGGGATGGCGACAAGCTCGTCTTCACCGGCCCGACGCACGGCGGCGGCATGACCATGAACGGCCGCGACATCTTCACGAAGGTGGGCAACAACGAGGTGCACCACGAGGGCGAGATCGAAGACAACGGCACGTGGAAGAAGCTCGACCAGGAAACCTGCAAGAAGTGACGAGACCAGCGAGGGCGGACCGGCGGTCCGCCCTCGCTTGACCGCGCTGGTTGACGACGTTCTACTACAGATGTAGTATGCGTCGACCATGGCTAGGGAACAGATCGATCTCACAAAATTCGAAACCGAGGTGATGAGCGTCCTCTGGCGCCTCGGCGAAGCGACAGTCCGGGAAGTGCAGGACGGCATCGACCGCGACGACCTTCCGGCCTACACGACCGTACAGACGATCATTCAACGGCTGGAGCAGAAAGGCGCAGTGCGCAGGACGCGCAAAGAGGGCAATGCCCTCTTCTTCGAGCCGGCCATCACGCGCAAGTCGGTCTACCGGCGGCTCGTCGACGAGTTGCTCGATCTCGTCGGCGGTTCGCAGCCGCTTGTGGCGCACCTCGTCGAAAGCGGCAAACTCTCCCTCGACGACCTCAGAGCGATCGAGAAGGCCGCGAAGAAGAGCCGGAAATGATCGGGCACCTTCTGGAGTCGACGCTGCTTCTGGCGATGGCCCTCCTCATCGCGCCTATGCCGCGGTTGGCGGCGCGAACGCGCTACGCGGTGGTCTTCGCAGGCCTGATGACGTTCGCCATCCCCTCGGCGGCGGTACCTGGCCTGCTCTCGCGCATCGGGATCGATCTGACGCGCATGCCGAAGGGGACAATCCTCATCGACGCACTGGGACCCCTCACGTCTACGAACCTTCCAGCGACAAGGGCGCCCATCTGGCCGCTGATCGCAATCACGTTTTGGCTCGCGATCGCCGCCGCATTTGCGGCTCGCGCCGCGGTCAGAGGCCGTGAAGGCGTGCGACTGGCGCTTTGGGGCGCGCTCGATGCGGATGCGCGCGAGCTCGTCGTGCTTGCGCGAGCCTGCACGCGCGCGGGTGTCACGGGCACGGTTCGCCTGGTCCAATCGCCGTCAATCACCACGCCGGTAACGTTTGGGGTCCTTCGCTCGGTCATCGCCATTCCTGCCGGCACGCAACTGTCCGGTACCGAGCTCGAGACGATCCTCACCCACGAATGCGCGCACATCGCGCGACGCGACAGTTTCCTCGGCATCGTTGAATCAATCGCCGGATGTGTGCTCTGGTTTCACCCACTGGTCTGGATTGCCCGCCGCGTGCTCGATGCCGCGCGCGAAGAAGCGTGCGATGCCGTCGTCATCGCCTCAGGCGATGCCAGCGTCTACGTCACCGCTCTCGGCAAGGTCTGCGGTGCCGCCATCGCTCCGCGTGCCGCCGGGATCTCCTGCATCGTCAGCAACACGATCCGCGAAAGGATGGATGCCATCATGCGATTCGGAACACGCCGTCTCCTCCCCCACCGTGCTGTGATGTCGACAGTCTTCGCCTTTCTTGCCGTGACGACACTGGGAGTCGGTGCAGCTCACGGGCTGGCGCCCACAAGCGACGACACCGCCTCCTCCCCGTACAAAGTCGAGGTCACGGCGACGCGCATGGAAGATTCGTCCTTCGCCTTCGTCATCAACGTCCACATTCGAGCCGACGGTCGTCTCCTCCAGTCCGCACGCGTCAGAAGTCTCGTCGAACAGTGGGCCACCGCCCGCGGCGGAATCAACGACGCAAGTGGCGATCACGAAGTCATCACCATGGCCAAGGGTCACGCCGACGGAACAGCCACCGTGGAGATTGTGATCGATGGGACAAAGACTGTAAGGACGATCGTATCGAAACCTGCCGGCGCGAAATCCGACAAGGACAAAATCTCACTCAATCTGAAGGATGCCGACGTCCGCGATGTCCTTCGCACGTTTTCGCAATTGGCGAATACACAGATCGTCGCTGACGACGATGTCTCCGGCCGGGTGACCATTTCCGCCTATGACATCCCGTGGCAGGAAGCGTTCGCCAGGATTCTGGACGACACGAACCTCCGCCAGGAGCGCGTCGGCGACACGATCCGCGTGCATCGCAAGTAAGGCCCTCGGCCTGCTGTTAGAATCCGCTGCATGGCCCTCGCACCGCGCCAGACGCGGTTCCTCATCGTCTTTGCCGTACTGCTCATCGCGTTCTACGCCGTCATCACCATCGGGTGGGTCGATACGCACGTCGTGCTGCCGTTCACGGCCGCGCTGGCGCGCGTTTCCGGCGCCGCCCTGAACCTGATCGGCGAGAAGGTTCACGTGACCGGCACGGTCATCGGCGGCTCACGGTTCGCCGTCGACATCCGCGGCGGCTGCAACGGTCTGGAGGCGGTGGTCTTCGTCTGCGCGGCCATGCTGGCCTTCCACGCGCCGGTGCGGAAGCGCATCATCGGCGCGCTTGCCGCGGCTGTAATCCTCGAAGCCCTCAACGTGATCCGGATCGACTCGCTCTATCTGCTCGGCGTCTATCACCGCAACGTCTTCGAGATGTTTCACCTCGCCGTCTGGCAGACGCTGATGTTCGGCGCCGCGGTCTTCCTCTTCCTGGCCTGGACGTCGATCGTGGCACCGCGCAATGCTCCTGCGAGCACTTAGCTTCCTGGCCGGCCTCGCGGTTGGCGTCTGGATCTGGTGGGCAGCCACGCCGGCCTACAACCACCTGCTCGCCCCCGCCACGCAACTGCTGCTGCACGCCGACCGCCGGCTGGCCGACGCACAGGTCCTGCCGCAGGAGCACAAGCTCTTCGTCACCTCGTCGACGCCGCTGCCGGTGGCCACCATTCCGGCCGATCAGCTCACCTACAACATCATTCTGCTGCTGGCCCTCTTTGCATCGAACGAGCGGCCCTGGCGCCTGGCGAACCTGCGCGCGATCGCCATCGCGCTGGTGATCCTCTTCGCCTCTCACTGCGTGGGGCTGGTGATCTCGATCGAATCGACCTACGCGGTCCGCCAGGGTGTGTGGAGCGAGCAGAACTACGGCGACGCGGCGGCAAGCTTCTGGCTGACGGCGGAGCTCGTCTTCCGCATCGTGGGCATGTTCGGCGTCGTCTTCGCCTCGTGGTGGGCGCTCAGTCACTCGAAGAGCGTGTCGACGTAGGCGGCGGGGTCGAACGGAATCAGATCGTCTGCGCTCTCCCCGACTCCGACGAACTTCACCGGGATGTCGAACTGCCGCATGATCGAAAGGATCACGCCCCCTTTGGCCGTACCGTCGAGCTTCGTCACGATCATGCCGGTCACCTGCACCGCTTCGAGGAATGCCGCGGCCTGACTGACACCGTTCTGTCCGGTCGTTCCGTCGATGACGAGGAGCGTTTCGTGCGGCGCTCCCGGCAGCTCTTTCTCGATGACGCGCCGCACCTTCGACAGCTCCTGCATCAGGTGTGACTTGTTGTGCAGGCGCCCGGCCGTGTCGATGAGCACGACATCGGTGCCCCGCGACTTCGCGGCCGTGACCGTGTCGTGGGCCACAGCGCCCGGATCGGAGCCGGTTTTGTGCTTGACCATGTCGACGCCGATGCGGTCGGCCCACATCTGGAGCTGCTCGATGGCTGCGGCGCGGAAGGTGTCGGCGGCGCCCAGGAGCACCGACTTGCCCTCACTCTTGAAACGCGTGGCCAGTTTGGCGATCGTCGTCGTCTTCCCGGTTCCGTTGACGCCGACGACGAGAATGACGAACGGCCTGGCGCGAACGGTGTCGATCGGCGAGGAGAGCCGCTGCGGGATCAGAGCGCGCGTCTCTTCACGCAGCACCTCAGTGAAGCGGTCCATCTTCGTGATCCGCTCGGCACGAATGCGCTGCTCGATCCGATCGACCAGCGACCGCGTCAGCTCCGCGCCGACGTCCGCGCCG
>DATLWH010000738.1:0-13959 GCA_035576505.1 Thermoanaerobaculia bacterium
GAGTACACCGGCCGCGGGAAGTGGATGGACGGGTGGGAGAGCCGCCGCAAGCGCACTCCTGGGCACGACTTCGCCATCATCCGCCTCGGCGTTCGTGGAGTGGTCCGTGGGGTCGTGGTCGATACGTCGTTCTTCCGCGGCAACTATCCGTCGCATTGCTCCATCGAGGCCTGCGCGGCTCGTCCGGAGAGCGACGTGGAGACGCTGCTGGCAGCGCACTGGATCGAGATCGTTCCGAAATCGGAGCTGAAAGGCGACAGCGAGAACCATTTCACCGTCGGCACGGGCTACGCGTTCACCCATCTGCGGCTGCATATCTATCCGGACGGCGGCGTGGCGCGGTTGCGCGTCCACGGCGAGGTCGTCCCCGAGTGGCGGCGCGAAGGCGGACTCTCGATCGAGACCGACCTTGCGGCAGCGGAGCACGGCGGCGACGTGCTGGCGTGCAGCGATATGTTCTTCGGGCCGAAGCACAACCTGATCATGCCTGGCCGCGCCGTCAACATGAGCGACGGATGGGAGACGAAGCGGCGGCGCGGGCCGGGGAACGACTGGGTCATCGTGCAACTCGCCGCCGAGGGGACGCCGAGGCGCATCGAAGTCGACACGAACCATTTCAAAGGGAACTACCCTGACACCTGCTCGATCGACGGCACCCGCGCGTTTGCCGCCGCGGGAGTGGCGCTCATCGACGCCGAGTGGTTCGAGGTTCTGCCTCGAACGAAGCTCCAAGCCCATACGCGCCACATCTTCATCGACGAGCTGGCGCAGAACGGACCGGTGACGCACCTGCGTCTCAACGTCTTCCCCGACGGCGGAGTGAGCCGGCTGCGCGTGTACGGCGTGGCCACAGAGGAAGGCCGCGCCGATGCCGTTGCCAGGTACGTCAATACTCTGACGAACGATCTCGCGGCGGCCCAGCTCGCGAACTGCTGCGGATCGAGAGAGTGGGTGCGGCGGATGATGGCCGCGCGGCCGTTTCCGGCGTGGAGCGATCTCATTCGCGAAGCGGAAGGAATCTGGCACGCGTTGAAAACGGACGACTGGCACGAGGCTTTTGCGGCGCATCCGCGTATCGGCGACCGATCCGGTTCACGCTGGGCGCGGCAGGAGCAGTCAGGAACCGCTTCGGCATCGAGCGAGAGCATGGATGCGCTTGCGGCGGCGAACCGCGAATACGAGGCGCGCTTCGGATACATTTACATCGTCTGCGCCACGGGCCGCAGCGCCGACGAGATGCTGGCCATGGCCTGGCAGCGGCTGGAAAACGCTCCTGAAGACGAGCTGCGCATCGCCGCCGAGGAGCAGATGAAGATCACGAATCTAAGGCTGATGAAACTGGTGGGGTGATGGGCATCTCGACTCACGTCCTCGACACCGCGAAAGGGAGACCGGCCGCCGGTGTAGCGGTCACACTAAGCCACGGCCCCTACATGGGCGAGGCCCGCGCGCCCCAGATGGATCGGGAAGGATGGGTGATCGTCGCGAACGGTTCGACCGACGCCGACGGACGGCTGAATCTCGCTGACGAAATGCCCGAGGCAGGAAGGTATCGTCTTTCGTTCGATACCGGTTCCTACAACCCCGAGGGCTTCTTTCCGCGGGTGGTCATCGAGTTCATGGTGAGCGAGGGCGCACAGCATTTTCATGTGCCGCTTCTGCTGAGCCCATACGGATATTCGACGTATCGAGGAAGTTAGATGCAGGTCCGATTGGTATCGGGTCAGCGTTGAATTTTCGCGGGCAGGATTCTCCGCCTGACGATCCTGTTGGATCTGAAGAACTCTGGAAAGCCGCGGAGCGGCGACATCTACGTAGCCCAATGCGTAAGCATTGGGATCTCGAGTCGCATGATGGTCAGCCGCGGAGCGGCGACATCTCTAGATGTCACGATTCAGCGACTGAGACCAGTGTAAGAACTCGACACAGCGCGGAACCTTTCCTGCCGAGATGACGCCGCTCCGCGGCTCTTGCATATGGAATCCACTAACCCAGTGCTCACGCACTGGGCTACGTAGATATCGCCGCTCCGCGGCTAACGACATCGGCTTCTCACATTCCGCTGGTCTCATCCATCTTCAAATTCAATCCTGACAGGACATTAAAGAGTCCGACCTACGTCCCTTCCCGCCTCCCCTTCATGATCTTCACAAAGCTGCGGCTACGAAGCTCATCGAGAGTCAGGCCCGTCGCGAGCGCCTCCTCTTCCGTGATCGCCCCGCAATTGAGGGCACGGAGGAAGTAGTTGAGCAGCCCCTGACCGGTGGCAGCGTCGTCGAAGACATCGCCGACGAGGGTGGCCTGGCCCGCCTTGGCAATGAAATTGTTCAGACGATCCGTGGCCGCCTGCAGACCCTCGAGGAAGAATGAGTAGACGGCGGCGTAGCGCGTCGGCAACTGGGCCGGGTTGAGGTCCCATCCCTGGTAGTAGGCGTTGATGAGCGAGTGCCGGATGTGATCGACGTGCAGGCGCCAGGCGCGGTGCACGACCAGGCGGTTCTCCTCGATCTGCCGTGCCGTGAGTGTGCCGCGATGCGGCGCGATCGGCATGATGTTCGTGGCGCCGTCCGACAACCATAGACCCGTGCCGGCATACGCTACCTGCATCATGTGCCTGGCGAAATCGCAGGCCGGGTGGTCCATCCGTTGATGTTCCGCGGTGATGTTGCAGCTCGCCGTGTAGTCATAGGTTCCGAAGTGCGCGGCCACCGCCCGGCCACGCGCGGCGTCGAGAAAGAGCGGCAGGTTGGAGACGCCGTTCTCGCTCAGGATGGACTGCGTCGTCTCGATCATGAACTCGAAGCGAAGCGCATGTGCCGCCAGACCGAGCTTCAGCTCCAGGGAGTCGAAAAGGTCCGCCAACGCCGTGACCTGCTGCGGGAGCTGAATCTTCGGCAGCGTGACGACGAAGTTCGGCGGCAGCATGCCCGCATCGTCGAGCAGCGTCGAAACGAAGATGTCGAGCGTGCGTATGGAGCGCTGCATCAACTCCTGGGAGAACTGCTTGATGCGAATCCCGATGAAGGGAGGGAGCGTGCCGTTCTTCAACCCCGCCGCAACCTCGTGCGCGGCAGCGGCGGCGTGGCCGTCTTCCTCATCATCGGCGCGGTTGCCATAACCGTCTTCGAAATCGATGCGGAAGTCCTCGACCGGTTCGCGGCGAAGCTTCTCGGCGACGCGCTCGTAGACGACGTCGCGGAAGCGTGGATCGATTCCGATGGCGTTGCCGAGCGTCGCCGCGTCCGGGCCGTACTCATCGAGCGCACGCAGCGCCAGCAAGCCGAGTCTCTGCGTCGTGTCGCTCTTGAAGAGATGCGCTCCGCCGTAGACCGTGTGTACCGGCTGCCGCGCCCCCGTTTCACCGGGAAAGCGCGCCATGAACTTCTCCAGGGCGGGATCGAGTGCGGCGGCAGCGGTCTTGATGTCGGCTTCGGAAAGGGTTCGTTTCAAATGGGCTCCTGTGTGCGGTCTCGGGGTCGCGCGGTCTCGGGGTGTTGGAGTCCTCACGACCGCTCTACCGCGTTCGAACGATCTTCGCTACACCCCATCCCACCAGCACCAGCACGGCCAGCACGAGCCAGTTGTACTGATTGCCGTACGTAGCGACGGGGAAGTGACTGCTGATCATGATGAAGACGACGGGAAGGACGATGAACGTGTTCTGCTTCGAGCGCTGCTTGGCCAGGTCGGCCAGACGCATGTCGGGCTCACCGCCGGCCTTCACCGCGGCGATGAGTTGCCGCTGCGCGGGCAGAATGCGCACCCAGACATTCAACGCCATGAACGCCCCGAGCGTGGCTCCGATCTGCATGTACGCCGCCCGCGAGGCGAAGAGATGTGTGCAACCGATGATGGCCCCGACCAGGATCAGATACGAGAGAACGGTCCCTGCCACCTCGTGTTTCCGCAGCGGCGAGATCCAGAGAAAGTCGTAGAGAAACCAGCCGGCGGCCAAGAGGATCAGACTGAGCCCTGCCGCCTGCCAGGCGGTCATCTTCAGGACGCTGTCGTCGACCATGATTCCCCCGTCGTAGTAGACGAGGATGAGCAGCAGAAACCCTGACACCAGCGTGAAGAATGCCTCCCACTTGAACCAATGCAGCGGCTGGTTCAGCAGCTCCGGCCGCTTCTGTTTGTCGACGATGTAGAAACCGCCGCTGTGGACCATCCAGACCTGCTTTTCTCCCTGGAAGGTGTGATCGAGCCAGGTGAAGAAATAGGTCTGTCCGACCCACATGATCGCCGCGAAGACATGCGTCCAGCGGACGGCGAGATTCAGCCACTCACGTACGACGTAACTCATCGTGCTCCTCGATTTGCGTTGGGGCGCGAATGTAGCAGAATCGAGTCCATGCGAGCGATCGAACGCATTCTCGACCAACTGAATCGAGCCTGGGGCGGGCCATCCTGGACCGGAGTGGACATCCGTTCCCTGCTCGACGGCGTGACCGACGACCAGGCTCGCGCGCATCCGCTGCCGGATGTTCACTCGATCATCGAGCTCGTCATGCACATGAGCGTGTGGATGGATGTCGTCGCCGTTCGCCTGGCCGGCGATGCGAAAGAGTTGACCGCCGAGGAAGATTGGCGGGATGTCACCCACCTGCCGTGGTCACAGGCGATCGAAGAGATGGAAAACGCGGTGAGCCGGCTCTCGGACGCGATCGCGCGGCTGTCAGTGGACGATCTCGACAGGATTGTGGCCGGCCGTGACTACACGACCTACGTCATGGTCCACGGCGTAATCCAGCACGCCCTGTATCACGCGGGGCAGATAGCTGTGTTGAAGCGGGTGTCGGGAGTCGGGGGTCGGGGGTCGGAGTCATGAGGAGAACAAATGGCTACGACTCCAGGCCCCGGTACCCGACTCCCGTCACCCGCTTGATTAGTGGATTAGTAGTTCAATGGATTAGCAGATCAGCGGACTCGAAGTTCGTCGCCTGATACGTTTCCCTGATCCAATCCGCGAATCGACTAATCCACTGATCTACTAATCCACTGCCTCAAGCGGCTTCGGGGGTCGGGGGTCGGAGTCATGAGGAGAACAAATGGCTACGACTCCCGTCCCCCGATACCCGACCCCCGTTTCACGTTGTAAGCTCGCACGTCATGACCAACCCACAAACCGACCCTCGCTATCCCGTCGGAACGTTTGATCGTCCGACCAGGCTTCACACGAGCGATGAACGCCGCCTTTTGATTACACAGATCGCGGCAACGCCTGCGCGCATGCGCGCGGCCGTAGCGGGCTTGAACGACAGCCAGCTCGATACACCGTACCGCGACGGCGGCTGGACGGTGCGCCAGGTCGTACACCATGTTCCCGACTCGCACATGAACGCGTACACCCGCGTGAAGCTGGCCCTGACCGAGGAGGAACCGACGATCAGACCGTACGACGAGGCGGCCTGGGCGAAGCTGGCGGATGTTCGCGACACGCCGATCGAAACATCGCTGATGCTGCTCGAGACGCTGCACGACCGCTGGAACCGGATCCTGATCTCGATGACCGATGCCGATTTCGCACGAACGCTGCACCATCCCGATATCGGCGTGATCACGCTGGACTGGCTCGTGGCCATGTACGCGTGGCACGGGCGCCATCACGTCGGCCACGTGACCTCGCTGCGCGAACGCAGCGGCTGGTGAGCCGTGCTTCGCACGCCGACGGACGGCGACTTCGATGCAGTCGTGGCCACATTCAATGAGGCCTTCAGCGACTACGTCGTCCGCTTCTCCCTGACCGCGGCTCAACTCCGGGAGATCTGCGCGCGGCGCGCGGTCGTCTTCGAGCTCTCCGTCGGCGCATTCGACGGCGGCCGGCTGACCGGCTTCACATTGAACGGAATCGACGGCGATACCGCGTACGATAGCGGTACCGGCGTCGTGCCGTCGCATCGCCGGCAGGGTCTTGCCCGCGCCATGATGGACTTCATCGTGCCGCACCTTCGTCATGCCGGTGCACGCCGCTATCTTCTCGAAGTCATCGAGACGAATGCCCGGGCCGTGGCCCTGTATGAATCGCTCGGGTTCAGGACCACGCGGCAGATGACCTGTTGGAACTATGAGAGCCGCGGCATCGCGAGCGACACCACGATTCGTCCGATTGAGGCCGACTGGGATCTCTTCGCCGAGTTCTCCGACGTCGCCCCGTCGTGGCAGAACTCCACAGCTTCGATCCGGCGAGCACGCGATTCACGGGTAATTCTCGCTGCGTTCTGCGGTAATCGTCTCGCCGGCTACGCGATTGTCTTTCCGCCGACACACGATCTCGCGCAGCTCGCCGTGCGCCGCACGGAGCGGCGCCACGGAATCGGTGCAGCGCTCCTCGATCGCGCCGCTGCGGAGGCCGGAGGGACAGTCCGGATCCTCAACGTCGACGCCAGCGATGAAGGGAACGAATCGTTTCTGCGCGCCCGCGGTGCGGAACAGTTCGCCCGCCAACGCGAGATGGCGCGGCCTCTGTGAGCGTTTGCGAGGGATCTCTCTCTCGCCTCGGTAGACGGAGCCTTGTCTACCAACGACGCCGGCCGTGACGGCTGACGGCTACAATCGTCCCATGCCGACCTTCTTCGAGGCCTTGAACGAGCTGATGGCCGCGGAGGTGCCCCTCGTCGTCGTCACCGTCGTCGACACGATGGGCAGCGTCCCGCAGGATCGTGGCAGCAAGATGATCGTGACCGCGGAAGGGCTCCGCTTCGGCACGGTCGGCGGCGGCAGAGTGGAGACGAAAGCCATTGCCGAGGCCCGGGAAATGCTACGGGACGAAACGACTGAGACCACGAAGTTCGTGCAGTGGAATCTCGCCAAAGACGTCGGCATGACGTGCGGTGGCGTCGTAAAGCTCTACTTCGAGTCGCACAGCGTCGGCCGCTGGCGCATCGTCGTTTTCGGCGCTGGTCACGTCGCCAACGCCGTCGTCAGCGTTCTCGTTCACCTCGACTGCGTCGTCACGTGCATCGACCCGCGTCCGGAGTGGCTGGCCAAACTGCCAGACTCGCCGAAGCTGACGAAAGTGCTGACGCCGGACATGCCCTCGGCCGTCAAGACAATCCCCGACGATGCGTTCGTCATTCTGATGACGATGGGTCACACGACCGACAAACCGATCCTGATCGAGATCCTTCGCACGCGCTCGTTCCCCTACCTCGGCGTGATCGGCAGCGACGCCAAGGCCAACATCCTCCGGCGCGACATCGCCGAGGCAGGTCTGCCGGAGGAGGCGAAACGCGCCTTCTTCTGCCCTATCGGCCTTTCCCTCGGGACGAACCACCCTTACGAGATTGCGGTGAGCGTGGCCGCGCAGTTGCTGGAGGTGCGGGACGCGCGGCTTGCTTCACGCTCTGTTTCAGCAGATCGAGATTCATCGCTTCCGTAACGAGCGCGCGCATCGTCTCGGAGACGTTCTTCTTCGACTTCAGCCACGCTACCTGCGGAGGCGTGAGCCAGACGGCAACTCGTTCCATGCCTTTCTCTCCCACTCCCGACCCCCCACTCCCCACCCCCCGTTTTACGGCCATATCCCTCTGGCCAGCGCCACCGCGGCCACGCGCTTGATTGCCGTCACAAACGCGGCGGTGCGCAGGTCGACGCTCACGGAGTGACGGTCCTTGATTTCCAGTTGCGTCTGGAGCACGGCGTCGGTCGCCGCTTCCATCTTCGTCCGCAGGTGCGCGTTGACCTGGTCTTCGGTCCAGTGCTGGTTCTCGATGTTCTGCACCCACTCGAAGTAGCTCACCGTGACTCCACCGGAGTTCGTCAGGATGTCGGGAAGAACCGGAATGCCACGCGCGAAGAGCTCCTTGTCGGCTGCCGGTGTCGTTGGACCGTTGGCCGCCTCAGCGATGAGCTTCGTTCTGATCCCGGCGACGTTATCGGCACGGATCTGGTTCTCGAACGCGGCGGGGATCAGCACGTCGCATCCGACGTGCAGCAACTCGTCGTTCGTGATGTTCGTCGTTCCGCCGAGGCCGACGACGGAGCCCGACTGCTTCTTGTGCGCGATGGCGGCCTCGGGGTTGATGCCGTCGGCGGACGTGACGCCCCCGGTCGAGTCGCTGACCGCGATGATCGTGGCACCGGCATCGCGGAAAAGCTGTGCCGCGATGGCGCCGGCATTGCCAAAGCCCTGGATGACGACGCGCGCGCCCGTGAGCGAGTTCAGTCCAGGTACGGCGCCCTGCGCGATGGCACGGCTGGTGATGAAGAGACAGCCGCGCGCCGTCGCTTCGTTACGCCCGAGCGATCCGCCCATCGACACCGGTTTGCCGGTGACGACCGGCAGGTTGTTCTTGCCGGGGTGCATCATGTCGTACGTGTCGTAGATCCACGCCATCGTCTCGGCGGTCGTGTTGACGTCGGGCGCCGGGATGTCCGTGTGCGGCCCGATCGTGTCGCCGAGCTCCACGATGAAACGCCGCGTGATCTTGCGCAGCTCGTTCTTCGAAAGTTGTTTCGGATCGCAGATGATCCCGCCCTTCGCGCCGCCGAACGGGATGTCCGCCACGGCGCACTTCCAGGTCATCCACGAAGCAAGCGCGCGCACTTCATTGCCATTAACCTCAAGGTGATAGCGGATCCCGCCCTTTCCAGGCCCGCGTACGCGGGAATGCAGCGCCCGATAGCCGGCGAAGGTCTGCACCCGTCCGTCGTCCATTTCGACGGGAAACTCAAACTTGATCAACCGTGAAGTGGAGCGAAGGTACTGGCGAAGCCCGTCAGGGATCTCGACGTATTGCGCCGCGGCATCGAACTGGGCTTGAGCGATGGAGTAGGAGTTGAGATTCTCGGAACTCTCTACAGGGAGGGGAGTCGTTTCACGCGCCGCACGTTCACCCATAGACATCTCCTGTGTTTTTGAGGGCCAGAAGAATAGCACGAGGTCGCTTCGGAGGTAGGATTTGACAGCGATATGGACCGGAACGAACTGCTACAGAACATCACCTCCGCGAACCGACGATCGCTCGTAAGGCGCGCATGCGCTGGTCGAGCTCATCGGGCGTCATGGCGGCATACTTGGGCGGAAGCAGCCGCCGGCTCGATGCTTCAAAGACCGCGAGCAGTTCCATGTATTCGAGCAATTCGCTGTCGCGGCTCGGAAAGTAGTCGGTTGCGGCAAGGTTGAAGTTGTCGGCCGAGACGGTGGTTGCGCCGGCCTGCGCGGCATCGTCGTTCGCCATCAGGATCACCGCTTCGACGTCTGCATTGCTGTAGCCGATGAGCTTCCGGGAGAAGGTCTCGCGAATGGTTGGGAAGTCCACCGCGGTCGTGACCTGATTCTTCTTCACGACCGCCCTGGCGATGTTCTCGACCTCTTCGGCGGTCTGCGAATAGAGGAACGGGATCTTCCGGTCGAGCCGGCCGGCCCGTTTGAGGTCGACGTCGAGCTTATCCGGACGGTTCGTCATGACCAGAAAAAGAATCCGGCCGCGATTGGAGGTGTCGGACATGAACTCCTTGATCCGCGCGATCACGCGGGATGACGTACCGCCGTCTCCTTCGCCGTCCGTGTTGCCGAAGGCGCGATCTCCTTCATCGACGATTACCACGACCTGTCCCAGGGCGCGTATGACGTTCAGGATCTTCTCGAGATTTCCTTCTGTCGCGCCGACCCACTTCGAACGAAAGTTCTTCAGTTTGATCGTGGTCAGCCCGCACTCCCGCGCGAAGGCCTCGGCCACGAACGTCTTGCCCGTTCCCATAGGACCGGTAAAGAGCACGCCCATCGGCACGCGCGACCGTTCGCCGTTCCGGATGCTGTTGGCGATGACGAGGAGATCCTTCTTGACCTCCTCCATGCCTCCGACCACCTCGAATCCGAACGCCGGCTCGACGAACTCGACCAGGCCGAAGCACTCCCGCTCCAGGATCTCGCGCTTACGGCGGGCGATGAGGAGATCGACTTCCTTCCGCGTCTCGGCAGCGCAATCCTGGGGAATGCTGGCCGGTTGCGCGCCGGGAGCGATCAGTTTGGCGATCTCTTCCTGATCGAGACCGGCCGTGAGAGCGGCGATCTTGGCCGCGCGCTCGGCGGTGTCGGGACCGGTGAGGATGCTGCTGATGAACTCCTGGCGCCTGCGCAAATCCTCCTCGCTGGCGGGAGGAGGGGTGAGGATGGAGATGATCTGGATAGCTTTGAGTCCCGCGGTGATCTCCGCGTAGCGCGCGGCATCCTTGTCGTCGAGGCGCTTATCGGCCACGCGCGCGGCCGCTTTGCGCTCGTCGCGCTCGGGCATCGGAACCTCGACGACCGCGACTCTTGGATTCGAGACGAGCTTGGCCGCCAGATCCGTGAGGTTCTCGGCGATGAGGATGACGATATTGTCGCTGCGCTCGATCTCTTCGAGGAACGACCAGCGGTGCAGCGTAACGATGGCGGCGCGATCCGACTCGCTCTGGAAGTTGGGGTCGCCGGCCGGGGAGATCGCTTCCGCGTATTCGAGGATCACCGCCGTCTTCGTGCCGCCGGTCAGCATCCGCTCGAGCGCCATGAGCACGCGCGGTTTGTCGCCAGACAGCAGCTCCTGGTCGATGCTGACCGACGCGGCCCGCTTGAGGAAGCGCACGCCGGTGGCAACGTTGTAAACCGCGATCGTCTCCTTCGACTGTTCGAGCAGAACGTCACCCAGGAACTCGGTCAGCGTGACCACGCGCCCCTCGCTGATCACCGCGTCATACACGTTGCCGTGCAGCACGAAGATCGAGGCCTCGCCGCGCAGATAGCGGCGGCGCAGCTCGTCCGCCCATTTTGGAAGAATGCGGTTCGTCACACGCCCTCCGGGTTACTGAGCAGCTTCTCGGTATCGATGGCCGTCTGGCGGATGGAATCGACCCCGTCGAGGAGATCGTCGAGTTGTCCGGACAGCTCGTTCGGCGACTGCATGGTCACGATCTGATCCGCGATGAGCTGGAAAGAATTCTCGATGAGGTCGAGCTGCGCGCGAGCCACGCCGAGGTACCGGCCGATCTCGTGGACGCGCTCGACGCGCTTCTGGATGACAGCGAAGTTCTTCTGGGCGATGCTGCGCTCGGGGTCGCTGGCCTGCTGCGACGTTGCACGGTCATGCCATCGCTCTCGATCACGCTCGAGCACGTTCACGTCTACGCTTCCGAGATAGTTCTCGTAGCGATTCACGGTCAGAGCCATCTCCAGGAACGATTCGACGAGCTTGTGCGTCTTCACGAGCTCGGTACGGAGAAGATCGCCGGTGAACGACGGATTTGAGGCGGCCAGTTTGTTGATCTGCTGCTCCCGCTCGACGAGTCCCCGCACGCGCTGCTGCTCGCTATCCGGAAGATCTTTCATCTTCTCGTTGCGGTCCTGCTCTTCGAGCGCGAGGCGGATCTTTTCGAGCCTGGGATCCCACAGGATGCGGCGCAGGTACTTCGAATCGGAACCGTGCAGAAGCCAGAGCGCCTCGCCGCCGAGAGCCACCAGACCGGGAAGCGGGTTGCCGGTCAGCACCGAAGCGGTCACTCCGCCGAGGAGAAGCGACAGGTTGTACGGATTGGCGAAGGCCAGCTTCAGGTACGGACGCTTTTCGAAGACGGCGTCCTTCGCCATGTCCTTCGCGGTGTCGCGAATGGCGCGGTTGAGATCCTGCTGCGGTTTCGCGGCGGTGGAAGGCGGCCGCTGCGGCGTCACCGTCTGCAGGTTCGAGGCGTCCTTTTTCGGAGGATCGGGCACGTGATCATTCTACGAGGCTGGAGCGTAGAGGAAGTCGAGGAGTTTTTTCTCCACCTCGCGAAACTCCTTTGAGGACTTCAACGCCATGTCCCGATTTTGAAAGAAAGGAACGTCGACGCGGTGGAGGATCACGGTCGGACGCGGAGCGAGAACATAGATCGTATCGGCAAGGTAAACCGCCTCCGAAACGTCGTGCGTCACGAACAGAGTGGTGTTGTCTTCGCTGCGCGAGACGTCGAGGAGCAGACTCTGCATGCCCCATCGGGTCTGGGGATCGAGAGCGCCGAAAGGCTCATCCATCAGCACGAGCTTCGGCTTGTTGATCAGCGTCCGGGCGATGGCCACGCGCTGCTTCATTCCGCCCGAGAGATCCTTCGGATAGCGGTCGGCGAACTCCGCAAGACCCACGGCGTCGAGATATTTCTTTGATTGCTTGCCGCGCTCATCGGAGGCGACACCCTGCAGGCGAAGTCCGTACTCGAGATTCTGGCGGACGGTCAGCCAGCCGAAGGATGTGTACGCCTGGAAGACCATGCCCCGGTCGCGGCCGACCCCCGTCACCGGCGTACCGTCGACGAGGATCTCGCCGCGCGTCGGAGGGAGAAGTCCAGCCACGGACTTGAGTATCGTCGACTTCCCGCAGCCCGACGGCCCGAGGAACACGACGATCTCGCCGACGTTCGGCTTGTCGACGATGTCGAGGGTCACCTCGCGCACCGCCTCCGTCTGGCGTCCGTCGCGGCCGATGTAGGTCACGCCGAGGTCGGTGATGCGAAGCCGCGGTTGTTGCTCGGAACGTTCGCCGACATAGGTCGCCTTGGCCGGCTTTCTGTCGACTGTGACCGCGACCGTCCCCGGTTCGCCCGCTTGCGGCTGCTCGTCGGCCATTATTCGGCTTCCTTCCAGCGAAAGAGAAACGCGGAGATCATGCGGATCACCTGATCGGTGATCAAGCCGATGCCGCCGATCACGATCAGCCCCGCAAACGACCACGACGCTTTCTGATGCGTGCGCGCCAACTCCACCATATAGCCAAGACCATGTTCAGGATTGACCGCCTCGGCGAGGATCACGTAGGTCCACGAGATCGCATTCATCACGCGGAACGAATCGAAGATCTCCGGGAGCGCCGCCGGCAGAAGCACCGTTCGAATGACCTGCCACCTGGATGCCCCGAGCGTCATCGCCGTCTGCACGAGCTCCTCGGGGACCGTGCGGATTGCCGAGACCACGACGGGAAGCAGATAGACGAACACGCCGAGAAAGAGAAACGCGATCTTCTCCGACTCGTAGATCCCGAACCAGAGGATCAATAGGGGGATGAACGCGGAGATCGGCATGTAGCGAAGTGGCGCTACGATCGAATCGAAGAGCCGATTGACCGGCTCGAACGCCCCCATCAAGATGCCCAGCGGCAAGGCCACAGCCGAAGCGAGGAGGAAGGCGAAGACGATTCGCCCTGTAGAGACGCGGATGGCGTCGAGAAGGTCGTACTGGATGAAGAGCTGAAGCGTTCCGCGGATCACCTCGGTCGGCGACGGCAGAAAGTCGCTCGGCGCGAAATGGCCGTAACTGACGATGCACCAGGCCGCAATCACGACGATCGGCATCACGAACGCAAGCGCCATCCCGGTGCCTCGCGGCACCGGCTGGCGAATCATCCAGATCGAATTCTTGCGGTGCGGGGTCATCACTGCGTCGTGAGAACCACCTTGATCTCCGTACGCCGGTTCAACTGCCGGCCGGCTTCCGTCTGATTGTCAGCGACCGGGTTTGTCGAGCCGCGGCCGATGGTCTGAAAGCGATTGGGGTCGATGTTCGGGAACGTCTTGACGATGTAGCTCTTGACCGCCAGCGCCCGCCGCTCGGAGAGCGTCATGTTCTTGGTCGGCGATCCCGTGGCGTCTGTATTTCCTTCGACGCGTAGATAGGTGTTGCCGAACGACGTCATCGTGTCGCCGAGCGAGTCGAGCACGAAGAACGAACCGGGCATGATCTCGTCCGAGCCGGGCGTGAAGTGAATCTCGATCTGCTTGTTGATGATGGCGCGATCGTTCTTCGAGGGAGCTTTTGCGGCGATCTTCGGCTCCTCCACCTTCTGCGTTTCGTAGTTTGCGGCGAGAGCGCTGAGGAAGCGCGTGTCGGCCCAGTCCTTGGCTTCGACAGCGCGCGTGACAAGCCCCTTCTTGCGCCAGATCACGAAGGCCGTGTCGAACAGCGTTTCATAGTGAGCCTTGCCGCCCGAGAGGCCGTAGAACTGCGCGTTGTCGGCG
>DATLWH010000739.1:0-24286 GCA_035576505.1 Thermoanaerobaculia bacterium
ATTCCATTCACCGACCTGGCCTCGAAGGTCATCGCTCAGCGACTTCCACCACCCCTCCGACACCGCCGAGAGATCGCACCCCTCTTCGAGCAGCCGCTGCGTTCGGACAAGGCCATACAACGTGGAGGGATAGGGTGGAAAGATCGAGCGGAGGTAGTGATCGTCGCCAATCGACGACGGCTTCCCGTCGCGGAAAAAGAGGACGTCCTCGGGGACGAGCCGGTAGCCTTGCCACGTCCCGCTCATGCAGTCCCCTTCGGCGCTGATTTCTCGCGCGGGGCCGCCTCAACGGCGATGAAGCGGGCGATGCGGAGCGCATCGGTCTTCTTATTGACGAAGAACGGATGGAGCAGGCTCACCAGATCGTCTACGTGTGCGCTGCTGAATTCTCCCTGACCTAGGCGATAACGGAGCCATGCCGTCCACTGGTCATCATTTCCGAACACGTCTCTCAGAATCTGATCCGCCTCGGCAAGATCGTAGGTTTGACCTGATGCCAGCCTGCGATTGCACAGCGCGTCGCAGATATCCGCGACCCGCTGCACCCAATCTTCGTTCCAGCGAAAAGCGACTTGAACTGGATGGCCACTGCGCTTGTGCATCGCCACGGCCACCGAGTTGCGCTTCGACTCGTTCTTAGCCTTCTCCTTCAGCAACCGTTCGGCGTCGTTGAAAAGCACGCCGGCGGGAACGCTCGTGTGGGCGAGCACAATGGCGGCGGAGATCGTGAAGTCGTTTGATGAAAGATTGCTCGCGTCGAACATTCTGCTGTAAAGCCCCTGGATCGCTGACGCGACAGGAAGCGCATCGCGTGGATCTGCCACGAACAGGACGTCTTCACCCCCGGCGTAGATGAGCTGGGGCGGATGTTTCGGTGCTGCGCTCTTAATTGGAAGCGTGCGCTCGGGCTCTGCGGTCCTGACGAGCTCTTTCAAGTTCAGGTCAGCCGTGTCTGTTCGCAGTTTCTCGGCGAAGCTCGAAAGGACTCGCGAGATTTGTTGTTGATACGCTTCGAGCGCAAGCCCGTCCATCCCCTTCTTCCCTTGAAGGAGGTCTCCCAGGTGATCGCCGTCCATGGTCACCACGGCGAAATACGGGCGATTCTCGTCGGGCTGGAAGTCCTCGAACGATTTGAACTTCGTAGCCGCAATCGCGTCGCCGGACTCCGGATAGAGCCGCTTGGCCGCGCAGACGAGGCAGAGGCGGCCTTGATCGGTTCGGAAGTATTTTGAGAGCGGGCTCTTCTCAGACGCCTTCCTGGCGTTCTCCCACGCGTCCCTGACGTCATCCAGTTTTCCGTTCGGCAGGGCGTTGCGCTCGCCGCAGATCGCGCACTTTGTCCCCGCCTCGGCCAATTGGCGGAATGGACGGTATACACGCGAGGCGCCAAAGAGGCTGGCGCCTTCGCTCGAAGCCCGAACGTAGTCACCGTCTTCCCGGACCCACGACCAGGATGTTGTGAGTGCATCACGCCATGGCGCGTTTTCCTTCGCTCGTTCTTCGCAGGCGTCGATTCCAACGCGGCTGAGGACTGTCACTGCACGATCGACAATCTGCGTCCACCGCTTAGAAACTCTGGCCTCCATCTCTCTCGCAATTTCGCTCGCATGTGCTTCAGGAACGCGCGCCACGAACCGGTTGGGCAGCCCCGGAGGAAGCTCTCCGGTGACAAGAGGTGCTGGAAAGATCGGAGTCGCTCCAGGCTTCGTCTTCAGCACGTCCATTGCCGCGCCGGTCACCTCGGAGAGGATCTCGCTGCCGGCCCAAAGATCGGCAATCCTCCGCGCCTGCCCGATGAACGAATGCACCGGGCCGATCGAGAACGTCAGCAGCGCAGCCGGTTCGGCGCTCACAGAATCCTCCGGATTCTTTTCTTCGCTGCGCTTTCGAGGTCGTCGAGAAAATCACGCACGATCCCATCTTGTTCCGGTGTCGCCTCGTCTTGATACCCGTGAAAATGGATCTGTGCACCTTTGGGTATGAAGCGCGCCGGCATGTGGGTGAAGACGAGGTGATGACCGGTTCCGAAGCGCGCCACATGAATCAGCAGAGGCGAGCCGCGGCGTTTCAACTCCTGCGATTCGCGTCCGTCCTTCTTCGGTTCCCGCCAACCTGCGACCAGATCGCCCTTGCCGAACGGCAGCGGCAGACCGAAGCCGGCGCGATCCGGAACGCCACCGGCCGTCGGGCTATTGAGCCAGACATAGTCGCGGTTCCGGACCTTCGCGCGCTCGTCCGAGCTGAGACCATACCGCCTGCGGTAGGCGATCAGCCAGGCGCCAGCGGCCAGAAGCGCCTCTTGCCAACCACCTTCGAAAGTCTTTGTCGAGACGTAGATCCGCGTGTCACTTGTGAAGTGTGACCACTCGGCTGGCGATTTGGCCACGATCGCGCTCGCCAGGCGTGTGCGCGACTCACGTTCGAATTGATCGAGAGTCTGGATTGGCTCCAGCAGAGCACCGTCTCCGTGGATCACGCGAACGTTCGAGCATGCCAGAGACCCGAATCCGCGGCGCGAGCGTCCGCCGATGCCGCCAAGGTTGAGCCAGCACCACATGGCCTTCTGCAGACTATCGAGATGGTCCGGTGCGCCGCTCCACTGAACGAGCAAATGCAAGGGATGGCCAGGTCTGATTCGTGCCCGGCCGTACACCGTGTCTTTCTTTTCGCGATCGTAGATGATCGGCCCGTACCCGAGGTAGCCGACCGGATTCGACGAACCACGGTTCAAACGAAGCCGGGCTCGAACGGCGGGATTCGTCGCACCCCAGGCATCCGCCAGCTCCGTCTCATTGAACGGTTGACCGTCGGCATGATCGCGCGAGCCGTCAGTTCCAACGGGTCGGGCGATGATCTTCACCGCCGATTTCTGCTTGTTGGAGCCGAAGATCTTCTCCTCGCGCTCGCGAACGTCTTCCGCTCGCCCACCGAGCTCGCCACCAAGTACGGCGCGCAGCCACCAGCGAAGGTGTCCGCGAACGCTCTTGGCCGTCCACTCGGCCCTTTTCTCCGGGTCGGATGTACCGATGAACGCAGGGGTGACCGTCTTCAGCTCAAGCTCGATCCGATGCATCTCGCGGGGTCTCCAAGGTGGGCGTCGCAGCTTCACGCGCCTCGCGTGACAAGAGACGCGCTACCTATTGGAGTGATACAGCGGCAGAATTCCCTACCCCTTGTTTTGCGCTTTGAGCCCTGGTTTTGTCGCTGCGACCGTCACACCGCGCGGTGACGTCCGCCGCAATCCAACCCGCCCGTTTCGTGTCACGAATCACCCGGCTTACAGTTCCTCTTCGGGGACATCGGCAAGCTTTGCCAGGTGACGCAGCAGCCCTAGCTTGAGAGACTGGTTCCCATGCACAGGTATCGAGAGTCTGACGATCGATCCGTCGCGACCGTAAATATGGTGACTGCCGTGGACACGCAGCAGAGTCCAACCGTGCCGTTCCACCATTCGACAGAAGTCCTTCCCCGAGGTCTGTTTCAAACGGCAATCTCGATGATCCGGGAGGACTTTTCATCGGATGGATGATCGAGGTCGACGGACAGGCAGCCTTCGACGGCTTCATACAAGTTCTGAAGAAGTTCCTCGAACGTCTCTCCCTGAGTTGCGCAGCCAGGAATGGCTGGAACTTCGGCCCAATAGCCGCCCTCCGCTTCCTCGTGGATTACGACTTTCACTTTCATTTTCAATCCTCTGATCAAACCAAGCGTATCGTGACCTTGAAACTCATCGCCTGGGAAACAATTCATCGCGCACTTCGTCCCATGAACGCCCTTCCTCGGGATTGCGTCTGTAATCCGCGAGCGCGATGTCGAGAGCGCGCTGGTGGCTCTCGGGCATCGGAAGATCGTTGGGGTCGATGCTGTCCCAGAGTGTCTCGATCAAGTGCAGACGCTCCGCTACGGCAAGTCAAAAATCTCGTCTTTCGTGAGAGTTCTGGTCATCGGATAGCTCCTTTTCGGTTCGCACAGTTGCGAACGTCAACTCAGCTTCATTTGTTCGGGCCCGCCTTCATCACCACGATCCCCACTTGCGAGCCGCGAGAGTCTCCGGCCAGGCGACGACGAGGGAGTTGCAGGCGATCGCGGCCGCGCCTTGCTTCAGGTCTTCCAAGACGAGACATGGATTGGCCAGTTTACTGCCGGACGCTCGTTCGTCGATGAAGCCTGCAAACACAAACGCCGACCCTTTCGGATCGGCGCTCAGTTGTTTCAAGATTCTGGTGGAGCCGAACGGGATCGAACCGTCGACCTCCTGAATGCCATTCAGGCGCTCTCCCAATTGAGCTACGGCCCCACGTTTGCCCGACGCTGTGGCAAGGCAGGCAAACTAACGCTTCGGGCGCGTCAAAATTTCCCCGCGGGCGGCGATTCTAGCCGGGAGCCGGCGCGATGGGAAGCTGGGCTGCGCTCCTGCCGGCGGAGACTTGTTCAACCAACGCCGCCCGCGGTGACGGCGTGCACGGCCGGATGTGGGAACATCAATTGCGTGGACGGGACCGGGTTGAACCGCATCACGCGCGCACTGCGCCACCGCAACTACCGGCTCTTCTTCGGGGGGCAATCGATCTCGCTGATCGGGACTTGGATCACGCGCATCGCCACGAGTTGGCTGGTCTATCGCCTCACGGGCTCGGAGTTGCTCCTGGGCGTGGTGGGGTTCTGCGGCTCGATCCCGCTGCTGGTCCTCTCGCCGTTCGCCGGCGTGCTGGTGGACCGGTGGGACCGGCATCGCATCCTGGTCATCACGCAGGTGCTCTCGGCGCTGCAGTCGGCGGCGCTGGCGGTGCTGGCGCTGATGAACGTGATCACGGTGGCCGAGGTCATCGTGCTGCAGCTCGCGCAAGGGGTGATCAACTCGTTCGATACGCCGGCGCGGCAGGCCTTCGTGGTGGAGATGGTGGAAGACCGCGACGATCTGCCGAACGCCATCGCTCTGAACTCCTCGATGATCAACGCATCGAGGATCATCGGGCCGTCGATCGGCGGCATCCTCATCGCCACGGTCGGCGAGGGTTGGTGCTTCGGCGTCGACGCCATCTCGTATGTGGCCGTCATCATCTCGCTCCTTCTGATGACGCTCACGCCGGCGAGGAAGGCGGCCATCGACACGCACATGCTCGAGGAGCTGCGCACGGGCTGGAAGTACGTGGCCGGCTTTCCGCCGGTGCGGGCGCTGCTGCTGAGCGTGGCGCTGGTGGGCCTCATGGGGATGCCGTACGCGACGCTGATGCCGGTGATCGCCTCGAAGGTTCTGCACGGCGGGCCGCACACGCTGGGCATCCTGATGACCGCCTCCGGCATCGGCGCGCTGGCGGGGACGCTCTATCTGGCCTCACGCCACACGGTGGTCGGCCTCGGCAAGGTGATCGTGGCGGCGTCGCTCGGATTGAGTCTCGGGCTGATCGCTTTCTCCTTCTCGCGCCTGTTGTGGTTGTCGATGCTCATCCTTCCCATCATCGGGGCGGGGTTGATGCTGCAGGCGGCGGCGTCCAACACCATCCTGCAGACGGTGGTCGACGAGCGGCTGCGCGGGCGGGTCATGGCGTTTTACAGCGTGGCCATCATGGGGACGCAGCCGATCGGCAGCCTGCTGGCGGGAGTGGCGGCGGAGAGGATCGGATCGGAGATGACGATCTTCTACGGCGCGCTAGCCTGCCTGGCCGGCGCTCTCTGGCTGGGGTGGAAACGGCCGATGCTGGCCGAGCACATCCGGCCGATCTACATCGAGCGGGGGATCATGGTGGACGTTTGATTGCGCGCGTCGTCGGGTGTCGGGTGTCGGGTGTCGGGTGTCGGTACGCGACCACGCCGGGGTCGGATTGGGTTGGGTGATGGGTTCCGGTGGTATCGCTTCGCTCAACCACCGGCTACCTGTCCCCTCCGGGGACGTAGGTCGAAATCTCCAAACCGATTGCTCATGGAAAAAGCAGCCTGGAACCTGCCGGCCGCGCGAGAACCGGTCGGACTGGAGAGTCCGACCTACGTTTGGATCGCGGTGTCACGTCACGAACGTGTGGTGCCGTCTTTCGACAGCACCACACCGACGCACTACTTTTTCATCATCGCCGCTAGGGCCTCGAGGCGTTCGCTCCAGAAGGCACGCAGGCGGTCGGCTTCGGCCTTGGTGGGAAGCTTCCGGTGGGCCAGGGCTACCTGGCTCTTCGACTGGCCACGGGCGAAGAAGCCGACGTCGATGGGCGAGCCGTCTTCCCAGCGGATGCGCATCGACTTGTTCGGCGTGGCTCCGCGGACGGTGAGCTTGACTCCAGACAGCCAGCGGGCGCGGCGCCGGGCGTTGCTGAACGCGGCGTAAAGCTCGGCCAGTGGCACGGCGACGGTCTTGCTCTTGGTGATCGACCAGTCGCCGCTGCGCTGCTGGCCGTGCGCACGCAGGCCGCGAATGCGCTCGTAGCCGACGGCCACCATCTGCGACCACCAGTCGGGCGTGTGGTACGTCTCCCGGATGTGTGCCACCAGTTCGGGGTGCGGAATTCCCTTGCCGTCAGCCTTGTCGAGCGCCACAACCCATCGCTGCCAGTCGCAGCCGGTGGCTTTTTTCACCGACTCGTCGCTCATGCGCGCCAGGGCGGCGTAATCGGGAGGGGGAGTGGGGGCGTCCGGTTGCTTGCTGACGAGGTGAAGGCGGGCCGTGGTGTACGCCTCGCCGGTCTTTTGCATGCGCGCACGAACGACGCGCTTGAGGTCTTTCTGCTTCGGCATCGCGAGAATCTCCTTCGTCCAGTCCGCGAGCATCGCTCCCAGCAGCGAAGCCCTCGAACGAAGGTTCGCAAGTACCCAACCCGGGAGTATGCCCCCCTTTGCCTCCGCGTCGGGCCTTCGCTGGGGAAGGTCTCAGGAGGTTAGGCGCGAGTCGCCGCCGGAGGAAATTGTATCCGGAGATGACGCAGATGGACACAGATTTGAGGCGATGTCATCTGCGTCCCATCTGCGTCATCTGCGGATCGTTTTCGTCTCTGCGGATCACTTCGGCAGTGTGACAACGAACGTCGCCCCGCTGCCCGGCTGGCTCTCCACCTCGATGTTCCCTCGGTGCTGGAGGATGAGGTGCTTGGTGATGGCCAGGCCGAGGCCGGAGCCGGCGATCTCCTGGGACCGGCTTTTGTCGATGCGGTAGAAGCGGCGGAAGATCCGGTCGCGCTCCTCGGGAGCGATGCCTTCGCCGTGATCGGTGATGCGGACGATGCCGCGGTCGGTGGCCGCGGAGACATCGATGTCGATCGACGTTCCCTCTCCACCGTACTTGATGGCGTTATCGAGCAGATTGGCGAAGGCCTGCTGCAAGCGCATGGCATCGCCGTGGATGATTGCGCCGCCGCCGGTGACGTCGAAGTGGAGGTTTTTCTGCGAGGCCCGGTCGCGGAAGTCTTCGCAGAGGTCTTCGACGAGGCGGCGCAGGTCGATCTCGGCCCGCTCCAGACTGAGATCGCCGGCCTCGATGTGGCTGAGCTCCGAGAGGTCCTGCGCCAGACGCTCCAGCCGCGCCAGTTGGCGCGCCATGATGCGGCGTAGCTGCCCTTCCTGCTCCTCGGTGAGCAGACCGCGGTCGAACTCGAACGTCTCCACGGCGGACTTGAGCGCAGCCAGGGGCGTGCGGACTTCATGGGAGAAGTCCGCGATGAACTCGCGCCGCAGTTCCTCGAGCCGCTCGACCTGGGTGACGTCGATGAAGAGCGCGACGGCGGCGAGGTCGTGCGACGGCAGCGGAAAGGCGCGCATCTCGATCTTCCGCTCTTCGATGCCGCTGCGGACGGAGAAGCGGCTGGCGGAGTCGGCCCGATCGCTGGCGTGATCGAGGGCTTCGTCGAAGCCGGAGAGGATGGACTCGTTGCGCACCACCGAGGCCAGCGGCTGACCGACGAAACCAGCCTGCAAGTTGAACATCGCGGCGAAGCGGCGATTGGCAAGAACGACGCGGCGCTGCCGGTCGATGGCCAGCACGCCCTCTCCCATGCCGTTCATGATCTGCAGCAGCAAGGCGTTTTGAAACTCCGCTGCCGATAGTTGCCGGGCCAGGTCAGTGCGCGAGCGGTAGAAGCGCGAGGCGATCTCGTCGACGGCTCCAAACGAGTCGACATCCAGCGATGCGGAGGCCTCGGCGTCCGGGCGGCCGAGCCGCTCGGAGAGCCGTCGAATGTCTTCGTGCGTCCGCGACCAGAGGGTGGCGAAGACGATGGCCGCCAGGAGGGCGAGGATGGTGATGATGGTCAGGGGGAGCATTGGACAATTGTCATCCTGAGCCTGCCGGAGCCGCGTAGCCGCGAAGCGGCAGAGCGGCGGAGGACGGCGAAGGATCTCCAGATGCGCTGCATGGGGCAGAAGCGCAGCAGAGGTTTGTCATTGGCCGGTCCAGGTTGGATTCATGCTGTTGATCTCCTTCACAGAAACCACAGTTTCGCTTCTGCCCCATGCCGCGCATTTTGAGATCCTTCGCCGTCCTCCGCCGCTATTCGCTCGCTACGCTCGCTCAGCGGCTGCGGCAGGCTCAGGATGACAGTGTTTTTCGTCTCGCTCGAGATTACACGGGCGGATCGTACCTGTACCCGAATCCCACAACCGTCGTAATTCGCTCGGTGCCGATCTTTCGCCGGAGGTTGCGGATGTGGGCGTCGACGGTTCGCGTCTCCACGTCGTCGCTCATCTGCCAGATTTCGCCGAGGATGCGGTCGCGGGAGATCACGGAGCCGCGGTTGCGGACGAGGAGGAGGAGCAGTTCCATCTCCTTTTTGGCCAGCTTCACTTCCTGTCCCCGGTGGTAGACGCGGAAGGCCTTCTCATCGATGCGGAGCTCGCCGTCGTCGTAGCCGGAGACCTCGCGCGACGAAGAGAGCGTGCGGCGCAGGATGGCGGCGACGCGCGCGTTCAGCTCGCGAACACTGAAGGGCTTGGTGAGGTAGTCGTCGGCACCGAGCTCGAGGCCGGTGATGCGGTCGCGCTCCGATCCGCGCGCCGTCAGCATCAGGATCGGAACGGACTTCGTCGACGGATCGCGTCGCAACTCGCGGCAGATCGTCAGGCCGTCGAGGTCCGGGAGGTTGAGATCGAGGATGACGAAGTCGAAGCCGCCGCTCTGCACCGCCACGAGGCCCTCGTGCCCGTCGCCGAAGAGAAAGAGCTGGTAGCCCTCACGCTCCAGGTTCAGCCGGACCGTGAAGGCGATGTCTGCGTCGTCTTCGATCAGGGCGATCTTCGTCATTCACCCGCCGCGGCGGCGATGGCCGTGTGCTTGATCATCTTCCCTTCGACCAGATAGACGACCATCTCGCAGATGTTCGTGGCGCCGTCGGCCATGCGCTCGAAGTACTTGCCGATGAAAGTGAGGCGGATGGCCGAGGAGATGTTGCGCGCGTCTTCGAGCATGTAGGTCAGAAGGTTCCGGAACGAGCTCTCCGTGAGCGCGTCGACGACATCATCGTCAGCGATGACGCGGCGCGCGAGCGCGGCGTCGCCGCGGACGAAGGCATCGAGGGCGTCGCGCACCATGGCCTGGGCGTCGCGCGCCAGGTGCGTCAGGTCGGAGACCGGCTTGAGCATCGGCTCGCGATTCAACTCGATGGCGCGCTCGCAGACGTCCTGAGCCAGATCGGCGATGCGCTCCAGCTCCGGGGTGATCTTCATGATCGTGGCCACGAAGCGGAGGTCGGTTGCCGTCGGCTGCATCTTGGCGATCAGCTCGATGGTCTTCTGGTCGATGACGATCTCCATCCGGTCGATCTCATCGTCACGGGCGATGACCTCGTTGGCCAACACCGTGTCGCGCTCGAGGAGCGCCTTGATCGAGCGGGCCATGGCATCCTCCACCATCGCCCCCATGCGCAGGAGGAGATGTTTCAGCTCGTCGATGTCTTTGTCAAAGTGGCGCTGCATGGTTGGTCATCCAAACCTTCCTGTCACGTAATCTTCAGTCATCTTCTCTTTCGGGGTCATGAAAATCGCGTTCGTGTCGGCATATTCGATGAGGCGGCCCAGCATGAAGAAGGCCGTGCGGTCGCTGACGCGGGCGGCCTGCTGCATGTTGTGCGTGACGATGACGATGGTGTAGTTGTCTTTCAGCTCGTAGATCAGCTCCTCGATCTTCGAGGTGGCGATGGGATCGAGAGCCGAGGCCGGCTCGTCCATCAACAGGATCTCGGGATCGACGGCCAGCGCGCGGGCGATGCAGAGCCGCTGCTGCTGGCCGCCGGAGAGGGCCATGGCGCTGGCGTGCAGCCGGTCTTTCACCTCGTGCCAGAGCGCCGCGCGCGTGAGGGAGCGCTCGATGACCTCGTCGAGTTGCCGCTTGTTGCGCATCCCGCCGATGCGCAGGCCGTAAGCGACGTTGTCGTAGATCGACTTCGGGAAGGGGTTCGACTTCTGGAAGACCATCCCCACCCGCCGCCGCAGCTCCACAACGTCGGTGTCACCGCCATACACATCCTTCCCGTCGATCACGATCGTCCCGCTCGCCCGTGCCTCGGGGATGATGTCGTTCATCCTGTTGATCGATCGGATGAAGGTGGACTTGCCGCAGCCCGAGGGCCCGATGAGCGCCGTCACCCTGCGCGCAGGGATCTCCAGCGAGATTCCGTGCAGCACCTTGGCAGGGCCGTAGAAGAAATCGAAGTCGCGGACGGAGATCTTGGAGTCGCTCATCGTTTGCTCTTGCTGAAGACTGTCATTCCGATCCGGTGATGTGCCACCTCGATTCGCTGTGGGTCGCTCGGCGCGGGGCTCGGTGCTCAGCGCACCGAGGAACCCGCCTCCCGAGGGGCGGATTGCGGGCTTCGGCTGGGGATGCCTGGCCGTCCTCTGACCTTCTGTGGCTTCGGCAGGCTCGGAATGACTCATCAGCTCGGGAGCAATTGAGGTCATGATCGGTTCATCCTCTCCAGCCGGCGCACTGCCAGGCGCGCGGCAATCGATAACGTCAGGATCATCATCACGAGCAGGAACGCGCCGGCCCAGGCCTGCCTGTGCCAGTCGTCGTACGGCGACTGGGCGTAGGTGTAGACCTGCACGGTGAGCGAGGCGATCGGCTGCGTGAGGCTCGTCGACCAGAAGCGGTTGCTGAGCGCGGTGAAGAGCAGCGGCGCCGTTTCGCCGGCCACGCGCGCGAGCGCGACGAGAATGCCCGTCAGGATGCCCGGCAGCGCCGCAGGGACGATGACGCCGAAGACTGCCCGGCTGCGGGTTGCGCCGAGCGCCAGCGCCCCTTCGCGTAGGCCCCCGGGCACCAGGCGGATCAGCTCCTCGGTGGTCCGTACGACGATCGGGATCATCAATAGGCCGAGGGCCACGCCGCCGGCGATGGCGCTGAAGCGTTTCACCGGCAGCACCACCAGTCCATAGGCGAAGATGCCGATCACGATCGACGGCACGCCGTTGAGCACGTCGGCGGCGAAGCGGACGATGGACGAGAACTTCCGCCCTGGGTATTCGGCCAGGTGAATACCGCAGAGACAGCCGATCGGCACGCCGACGAGTGCGGCGATGCCGATCAGAATGAGCGTACCGACGATGGCGTTGGCCATGCCGCCGCCGCTCTCCCCGACCGGCTTCGGCATCTTCGTGAAGAAGTCGAGATTCAGCGCGCCCGCGCCTTCCTTGATGACGTAGAAAAGGATCATGGCCAGCGGAATGAGTGCGACCACGACCGTCAGGCCGCAGAGGACCTCGAAGATGCGCGAGAAGAGCTTGCGCCGGCGGAGGTTCGCCGTCATGCCGGCACCTCTTCAGCCATCAGCGGCGCGGCGATCGGCGCGGCCACGCGGCGTTTCATCGACCAGATCAGCAGCCGCGAGAGCATGTTGATGACGATGGTGATGATGAAGAGCAGCAGTCCGATCTCGATCAGGGCGTGCAGATACAGCTCGTCGGCGGCCTCGGTGAATTCATTGGCGATGACGGCGGCCATCGTGTACTGCGGCTTGAAGAGCGACGCCGTCACCTGCGGGGCGTTGCCGATGACCATCGTCACGGCGATCGTCTCGCCGAGGGCGCGGCCGAAGCCGAGCATGACCGCGCCGATGATGCCGCTCTTGCCGAAGCCGATGGCAACCTTGATAGCCTCCCATCGCGTCGCGCCGAGGGCGTAGGCGGCCTCGCGCTGCGTGGAGGGGACGTTCTTCAGGATCTCGCGAGCAACCGAGGAGGTGAAGGGGATCACCATCACGGCCAGGATCAGCGCCGCCGCGAGCATGCCCACGCCGAGGGCCGGCTTCACCCCCATCGCCACCTCGAACTTTCGGACGATCGGCACGAGGACGAAGATCCCCCAGAGGCCGTAGACGATCGACGGGATGGCCGCAAGGAGCTCCGTGAGATAGGCGAGCGGCTGGCGCAGCAGGCGCGGCGAGAGCTCGGAGATGAAGATGGCGATCCCGAGCGCGATCGGCGCCGCCACGAGGAGAGCCAGCACGGCCGAATAGAGCGTCCCCCAGATGAACGGCAGCGCACCGAACATCCCGGACACGGGATCCCACGTCGACGTCGTCCAGAACTTGAGGCCGAACTTCGTGATCGAGAGCATCGACTGCCGCGTCAGCTCGAAGGCGATGCCGACGACGATCAGCAACACGAGCGCCGCGAAGGCGCCCGTGCCAAGCCGGAACCTGCGGTCGTCGGCGGAGTGTTTCATTGAATCTTTGTGAGCGCC
Source organism: Thermoanaerobaculia bacterium (assembly GCA_035576505.1). GTDB lineage: Bacteria > Acidobacteriota > Thermoanaerobaculia > Gp7-AA8 > Gp7-AA8 > JADGNZ01. Next base: position 12,656 of record DATLWH010000739.1, read on the forward strand.
TGGAGCTCCTTCTCCACCACCACCTGCGGCAGCGGCGCGTAGCCGAGCGCGGGCGCAAGCTTCTGGCCGTCCTTCAGAGCCCACTTGATGAAGTCGACCATCGCCGCGCTGCGCGCCTTGTCCGTCGGGTGCTGATAGAGGAGAAGCCAGGTGAACGAGACGATGGGATAGGCATCCGGTGCATCCGAATTGGTGATCGAGACGCGGAAGTCGTCCGGCATCGCTACGCCCGCGGCCGCGACGGTCACCGATTGCAGCGACGCGGTGATGAACTGGCCGGCCTTGTTCTGGACGGAGCCGAAGGGCATCTTGTTCTGCAGCGCGTAGATCAGCTCGACGTATCCGATGGCGCCCGGCGTCTGGCGGACGAGGCCGGAGACGCCTTCGTTCCCTTTCGCGCCGACGCCGGCCGGCCAGTTGACCGACGTGGCCACGCCGACCTTTTTCTCGAATTCAGGCGAGACCTTGGAGAGGAAGTCGCAGAAGATGTAGTTCGTGCCCGAGCCATCCGAACGATGGACGACGATGATGTCCGCGGCCGGCAGCTTCACGCCGGGGTTGATCTGTGCGATGGCGGGGTCGTTCCACTTCGCGACCTTGCCGAGGTAGATATCGGCCAGGAGCGCGCCGCTGAAACGCAGAGGCGCCGATACGCCTTCGATGTTGTAGACCGGCACGACGCCGCCCAGCACGGTCGGAAAGTGCAGGATCGCGCCAGGGGCCGCCTGGAGCTGCGCATCGGTCATCGGTCCGTCGCTGGCACCGAAGAAGACCGTCTGCGCCGAGAGCTGCTTGATCCCGCCGCCGGAGCCGATCGACTGGTAATTGATCCGGACGTCCGGATGCGACTTCTGATACTCATCGAACCACTTCGAGTAGATGGGATACGGAAACGTGGCGCCGGCGCCGTTGATGGTGAGGGATCCGGAGGCGGATGTGGCGGGCCCACCAGGCGTCTTCGATTCGTTCGATTGACACGCCGCGAGCGCAACGGACAGACAGAGAACCAGCGACTTCAGTTTCATGGCGCGCAGGGTACGGGCGCGGGTGGGAGGGGGGATGCAGGGCGTGTAAATTCGGTGTGAAGTGGCCGGCACGGCCGGCGGCGTTGGTTGCCCAAGGTTCGGCCACCGTCTTTGTGAGATTCTTTTCTACAGCGCAGGCTCGGACGCGGCCCTCGTCTGCGCGATCTGCCACTGCTCCGCCAACTCGAGCGAGCTCACCCACTCTTCGATGTAGGCAATATCAAGCGTGCCCTTCTGTACGCGAAGAATGCCGGCGACGTCCTCGATTTGACGGTCGGAACCACCGATCTTTGCCCATTCGAGCTTGGCAATCACCACATCCTCTGCGGAGGCGATCGGCATCTGCGTGCCGTCGTACTCGACTTCCCGACGCCGGTCGAACTCTATCAGGCTGAACGGCCGATCTTTCCTGATCACCAGGTCGACTTTCCAGCCGCCTGAGAAATCAATCACGTTGAAGTCGGTCTTCTTCTCGAGAGCTTCACCTGCCGCCTCCGCGCTGACGTAGAGGCCCATGCGCTTGAACCGCTCGAGGATCAATCGCAATTGTTCCCGCGTGATGACAATGACGAGATCCACATCGTGAGTTGTCCTCGGCTCACCGTGCAACGAACTGGCAAGAGAGCCCGTGATCATGTAGGGAACGTCGACGGAGTCGAGCGTCGCACGAATGATTCGAAGAAAGTCTCCGAATTTCACGACGTTACTCGGGCCGGCCGTAGAGCTGCTCTGCAAGAGCGCGGATCGCGTCCTGTTCCGAATACTCGGGATGCCGGTGCCGAATGCCGGCAATTGAAAACGAGCGTGCAACATCGGTCAGCTCGATCGCCAATTCCAAACGGCCGGCGGGACCAAGCTCGCGATGTATCCGCTCCTGAATTGCGGCCACCTCCGGGGATGTATCGAGTGCTCGCATGTTGATGAGACGATACTACTCTGACACGCATCGCGCTCCGCAGATGACATAGATGTCGCCCTCCTCGGTAGGGAGTGGGGAGTGGGGGTGGGAGTTGACGTCGGACGCGAGCAAGCGCCGGCTCTATCTCCCACACCCCCCCCACTCCCCACCCCCATCCGAGGGCCTACTGCCTGATCCTCTTCAGCGCCTCCATCTCCAGAGCCACGACTTCGTGTGGCACCGGCGCGTAGCCGAGCTCGGGAGCGAACTTCTGGCCGTCCGTGAGGGCCCAGCGGATGAAGTCGACCATCGTCTGCGAGCGGGCCACGTCGCTCGGTGACTCCTGGATGAGCAGCCAGGTGAACGACGAGATCGGATAGACGTCGTGTCCCGGTGCGTTGGTGATCGAGACGCGGAAATCCTTGGGCATGTTCTTCGATGCGGCGGCCGCGGCGTTGGAAACGGTCTCCGTCGTGGCGCGCAGGAACTCGCCGGCCTGGTTCTGCACCGAGCCGTAGGCGATCTTGTTCTGCAGCGCGTAGATCAGCTCGACGTACCCGATCGATCCCGGCGTCTGCTTCACCAGGCCGGACACACCCTCATTGCCTTTCCCGCCGATACCGACAGGCCAGTTCACAGAGGTCGATACGCCGACCTTCTGTTTCCACTCCGGCGAAACCTTGGAAAGGTAATCGGCCCAGATGTATGTCGTTCCTGATCCGTCGGACCGGTGGACGACGGTGATGTCGTCACCGGGAAGGGAGACTCCCGGATTCACGGCGCGGATGGCCGGGTCGTTCCACTTGGTGATCTTGCCGAGAAAGATGTCGGCGAGCAGCGGCCCTGTGAAGCGCAGCTCCGCGCTCTCGCCCGGGATGTTGTAGACCGGCACGTCGCCACCGAGCACCGTCGGCAGGTGGATGATGCGGAAACCGGCAGCGGTGATCTGTTCGTTCGTCATCGGGCCGTCCGAGGCGCCGAAGAAGACCGTCCCGGCCGAGAGCTGGCGGATGCCGCCGCCCGAACCGATCGACTGGTAATTGATCTCCGCGTTCGGGTGCATCTTGTGGTACTGGTCGAACCACTTCGAGTAGATCGGATAGGGAAACGTCGCGCCGGCGCCGTTGATCTGAAGGGTCTGCGCGGAGGCGGCAGTAGCCAGCAGCACGAGAGCCACGAGGAAGAGTCTTTTCATTCATATCTCCTTAGAAAGCCAAAGGTTGAAGGTTCGATAGGCACTGTTGAAGGAGCCTTGGGCAACCAACGCCGCCGGCCGTGCCGGCCCGGCTTAGAAATTGATCAGCATCTTCACTTCGTAATTTGTGGCGTTCGCCGCCGCGGGGGTCAGGCCCGTCTTCTTGAGTGAATCGCGGTCGAACAGCACCGCCGCGGTCTTGCCGGCCAGGTTCGGCACCCAGTAGGCGATGCCGTCGATGTCGCGCTTCTGCTTCTGCGCATTCACGGCATCGTTGGGGACGTAGTCGTCATGGCGGATCAGCGCCTCCCAGCCCGTGGTGCCGAGCTTCGGCGTGACCCACACAGACCACCCTTTGGCGCTGATCTGGGCCTTCGTCACGGTCGTCTGATCGTTCGCACGCAGGACGTCGAGGCCGGCGTTGAACAGGGCGTGCTCATACGTGACCTGCCCGATCGTGCGCTGGCGTTTGGCCCCCTCGACGTAGTGATCCTCATCGACGAACGCGGTCAGACGCAGTCCCTTCAGCAGCGCGCCGCCGAGGGGGAACGGACGGACCGTTCCGCGCACCATGAACGCCTTCTCGTTGTTCGCCTCGGCCTTGGCGTAGCCCTCACCGTTGTAGAAGCCGGCGTGCATGTCGCCGTAGTTGCCGGCGAAGTTGTAGTGGCCCGACAGGCCGGCATCGGACGATGGCAGCCCCGTGGTGCGCTCCGCGAAGATTGTTCCCTGAAAGCGGTAGCGATAGATCCCTTCCGTGTAATCCGTGTACGGGGTCTGCTGCACGCCGACACGCGCCCAGGAGCCCTTCGTCATCCAGTCGTCGAGGTTCACCTGCCCGTAGGCGTACTTGAGACGGAAAACCTGGCTGCCGCTGAGCGACGGCGTCGTGCTCGTCTCGCGCGAAACATCGGGTGTGACGCGGAACGCGAAGATGTGATTGAGGTTGCCGGTGATGTTGATGTAGGCGCGGGAAATGTTGAAGGAGCTGGGATGGATGGTGTTGAGGTCCGTGTCTTTCGAGGTGGGCGAGTCCGCATAGGTGTAGTCGCCGAAGATCGTCGCTCCGACGGTGAACTTCGGTGTGTCATCCGGCGGGGTGAAACCGGCGGCGGGGGTGACCTGGGCGAAGGTGCCGGTGGCGATCCCGGCCGCTGCGATGAAACAGGCTGCCGACTTGCGAAAACTCATTGATGCGCTGCCTCCTTGTTGATGGTGTGAAGCGTAGGCAGCCGACTTCGACTGGCTTTGCGGTGGGCGTAAATTCGATGTGGATGGCGGGGAAAGGGTGTGGGTTGTCCGGAGGTGGTGGTCGGGAGTCGGGAGTCGGGGGTCGGAGGATCAGACGCGTTCCGATCTCGGACTTGCGTCCGTCATACTTACGCCAGAGGAGCGGTACGATCCGTGTTGTCCGGGGGTAGGGAGTCGGGGGTCGGGGGTCGGAGAGGGAATGCTTTTGAGTCCCTCCGACCCCCGACTCCCACCGAGGAGACCATGTTTCGACGAATCGCCAACCTGTTCCGCGGCTTCCTGAGCCTCTTCCACTCGGGGATGGAGCGGCAGAATCCGGAAGCGCTGCTGGAGCTGGAGAAGGAAAACATCCGCAAGCAGATCGCCAACTACAACCAGGGGCTGGCCGCGCACGCCGCCCTCTGCGAACGGTTGATGACGCAGGTCAAGCGGCTGGAGCAGGAGGAGCGGGAGTTGCGGACCAAGACCGCGGCCAACCTTCGTGCCGGCAATCACGATCTGGCCAGCCAGCAGGCTTTGCGCCTGCAGACGGTACAGCGCGAGCTGCTCGAGAACAGCGTCCAGCTCGAGTCAGCGGAGGGTACCTACAAGGAGCTGCTCCGCACCCGCGACGTGGCCGTGAAGGCGGCCCCAGCCAAGATCGAGGCGCTGAAGGACAGCATCGATGACCTGAAGATCAAGCGCGCCACGGCCGAGCTGAGCGAGATGGCCTCACAGATCGGCGGCTCCGGCGACACGCTGAACCGCCTGACCGGCATGGTGGAGGAAGAACGCGAGAAAGCGGCCGGCCGAGCCCGCGTGGCCCGCGATTCTCTCCACTCCTCCGATTACGAGATGCAGGAGCAGGAACAGAAAGCGCTCGCCGATCAGGCCCTGGCCGACTTCGCGGCGAAGGAAGGCCTGGCCCTCGACGCGCCGGGCAACAAGGTCTCCATCGAGGTGAAGAAGACGACGGCCGAGCAGAAAAAGCTGGGGCCGCAGAGCGAATAGGCGCTGGTCTTCGTTTCTCCGCGCCTGAAGTCAGGCGCTACTCGACATCGGGCAGGAGATCGTCGATCTCATCCGCGTCGATGCCAAGCTCGATGGCCGCGTCGGCGATCGCCTGCGCCGCGAACCAGAACGGGATGTAGGTTCCCAGATCCAGTTGAGGGTGCCGCTCCAGCGCCTCGGCGAAGTCGATGAAGAGATAGTTCGGCCAGATTCGCATGGCAGGGAGATTCTACAACCGAGTCGATCCGACCGCCAGCGAGATCGGTGATGATGGTTGGTTCACGGAGAAACGCCGAGGTCTCCGAGTTGCCTCCGGCATGCATTGACAGCCGCAGCAATGTGACGACCAAGTAACCCTGCAACTCAGTAACCCTGCAAACCGAACTCTGCGCCGCTGTTCTTGTCTCATCAGGTGCGATCAGCGGCAGCGAACCGTGGGCGCCACGAGGCCGAAGACGTCGTGCGACCACCGGCCTACCCCTCATGGGAATCGGGAATTCGAGGATCCGGCCCTCCACCGCTCTCCACTCTCGACCTGTACAAAATGTCCCAGACGGCGATGAACATCGCCGCAATCACGGGCCCGATCACGAGGCCGTTGATACCGAACGTCGCGATGCCACCGAGGGTTGATACCAGCACGACATAATCGGGCATCCGCGCCTCCTTGCCGACCAGGATCGGACGCAGAACGTTGTCGATCAGACCGATGACCAGCGCTCCCCACGCGAGCAGAACCAGCCCCTGCCACGTAGAACCGATCACTAAAAGATGGATGGCCACCGGCAGCCAGACCAGGGCCGCTCCGATCGCCGGAAGTAGAGACAAGACAGCCATCAGCACACCCCACAGTATCGGAGCGTGAATTCGCAGGATCCAGAAGATCAGCCCCCCCAATGCTCCCTGGATCATGGCCACCACGAGGGTGCCCTTGACCGTGGCACGAAGGACCGCGGTGAACGTACTCGAGAGCTCGCGCAGGTGTTCCGATCGAAGAGGAAGCGAATCCTTGATGCGCTCGGAGAGGTACTCGCCGTCGCGCAGGAGGAAGAAGAGCAGATAGATCAGTACGAGAAAACTGGCGACGAAATCGAGGGTGTTCTGGCCGATGGCCAGAGCCTTCGACGCAAGAAACCGGCTGCTGTTTGTAAACGCGGCCGAGATTCGATCCTTCACCAGACCCAGGTCTGCCATCCCCAGGCGGTCCAGAAGAGCGGAAATCCACGCCGGTAAGGCATCGAAGATCTGCTGAAAGTAGCGGCCGAAATTCAGATCACCCGACTGCACCCTTTGATAAACCCCGGCGGCCTCCCGCAGCATCAGCGTCATGATCAGGGCTAACGGCAGAATCACCATCACCAGGATGATCGCCAGTGTTGCCAGCGCGGCAAGCGTCGGTTTCCGCCAAAGCGACCGCAGCAGCCGGTGATAAAGCGGCATGAACAGAATCGCCAATGCCGTTCCCCAGAACACGACGCCGTAAAAAGGCCAGATGATCCAGGCGAATATCGCCGAGACCACAACCACCAGAGCCAGGAACGCCTTGTCTTCGAGGAGAGGCAATGTCCCTGCGTTTTGCGGCTTCACCAGAGATCGCCCTCCTTACCAATGACTCCTAAGTTTCCCGCACAGCCAGAACGGGAACGCGTGACCTGGTCAGAAGAGCGCGGGCGACAGAACCAAAGAACGGGTGAGCCGTCCCGCCGCCGCCGGATGCGCCGACGCAAAGGAGAGACGCGCCAATGCGCTCGCCTGTGGCGGCGATCGACGCCGCAACGTCTTTCGACGTCACTACCTCGCAAATCGTGCCCTCGCGGTTCATCGCCTCGGCACGCCCGCGAAGCTGTTCTGTGGCCGCGGGTCGTTCGTCTTCCTGGCTGATGACCGTGACCAGACACAAGCGCGAGCTGGCAGGAGTAACAGCGCCCGCCCACGCCAACGCCCGATCGCCTTCCGGCGAGAAGTCAGTCGCCGCAAGAACCATGGTGACAGGAGGCGGCTGGAGTGCCGGCGCGTCGCCAGGATCGGCGCCATGAAGCGGTATCACGAGTACGCTGGTTCTGGCGCCGTGCAGAACATTGTGCGCAACCGAGCCGTGCCAGATCCGGTTGAGTCCGTGACGTTGATGAGCGCCGACAATGATCAGGCCCGCGCCGCCTTCAAGGGCCGCGGACAAAAGAGGCTCGGCGGCCTCGCCCAGGGTCATGCGGTACCGGCTGTTTACCGATTCTGCGCCCGTGATCATCCGTTCTTGCTCTTCCAGTCCACGGGTCACCACTTCTTCGACGACTGGATGCAACCGCCGGTGATAAATCGGTCCTGTGAGGTCGAGCCGCGCGTATTCCCCCGGGTGATAGATGACGTATTCGAGAATGATCCTGGTCCGACCCAACGCCGAAAGCTGATTGGCCGCGTCGATGACGCGCCGCGACGACGCTGCGAGGTCGGTGCCGACGACACACGTCAGGCTCGCAGCTCCGCGAGCCCATGCCTCGAGTGGCGATCGATCGCGGACGACGAGCAGAGGCCTGCGTGTACGTTGTGCAGTCCGTTCGGGCATGCTGCCGACGATCCAGTGCGTACCCCGGCGGTGGCCGACCGCGCCGAGCACGATTAGCGACGCGTTCGCCGCCTCTGCTACCCGCTCCACGTCCTCATCGGGCCAGCCGAAGCAGAGCTCCGTACTAACGGGCAACTCCGGGTCGCGCAGCGCAGCCGCTTCGCCTTCAAGGGCCGCGTGAAGTCTTTCCTGCCCGGAAGCAGGAAGAGGTGCTGAATGTACGAGGACTAGCGCCTCGCCTCGCTTCCTGGCAATGGCAGCCGCTACCCTCGACGCGTCGCGCGACGCCTCCGAGAAATCGATTCCGCATACGAGGGTCACGGTTCCAGTTTATCCTTTGCGAGCGCGTGACGGAGTTGCTCGTGCCGTTTGACGGCCGGCGGCTTTGTCTACATCGCGGCGCCGATCTCATCCCCGAGCTGAAACACGACCGCAGCATACGCGCGCTCGTCACGCAGACTGCGCTCATCTCGCTGGGTATCGGCGTCATGGCGCTGCTGACGCTTATCCGCTGAGCCAGTTCACTCTCGCGCCTCTCGCATCACCTTCTTGCCGAAATCCGCACACCCTCGTGAACCTGATCAGAGGGATGCACGACGATGGCGTCACCCAGCCGCAGACCGCTCCTGATCTCCACCTCGGTGTCGCTCATCTCGCCGGTCGTGACGGTCTGCAGGCGCGCGCGTCCGTTGCGTACCGCGAACACCTTCCACGCGCCGGCGCTGGTGAAGAGGGCCGTGGCCGGACCCTTCGTCGTCTGGCCGCTCCAAAGAATGACGCGCACGTCGACGCGGTATTGATCGCCGAGTGTGGTGGGCGGATCAGTCAGGTCGCACACCACGTTCACGCGCTGCTCCTCGACGCCGAGGGCGGAGACCTTCATGAACGCGGCCGGCTCGATCAGACGCACGCGCGCCGACAGCGGATGCGGACCACCCCACCGCTCGATCCGCGCGAGGGCTCCCGGCCGGATGCGCACCGCGTCGGCCGACAGAAAGTCCGCGACAATCTCCAGCGAAGTCGGATCGCCCACGAGAATCAGCGGCGTTCCGGCGGTAACCACCTTCTCGCTTTCGTGCAGCACCTGCAGCACGCGTCCGCGGACGGGAGACCGGACTACGACTTCATTGTCCGTCATTTGCCCGAGCGCCGCCCTTGCGACGGCGACGTCGTACGCCGTCGCCTCGGCGCGGAATCGCGCCGCTTCCTGATCTTTGGCAGCCATCGAGTCCGAGGTGAGCGCTTCCTCCAGGGCATCGCGCGAGACGATCGAAGCGGCGGCGAGCTTCCGGATCCGCCCGGCCTCGGCGTGCGCGCGATTCGCCGCGTCGCTGGCGCGCCGCAGAAGCGCCTGTGCCTCGCTCGCGGCGCGCTCTGCCCCGTGCAACCTGCCTGTGAGCTGCGCCTCCTCTTTCGGATCGAGCGGCGCCGGCGCCATTCGCACCAGCGGCACGTCCGGTCCCACCACGTCGCCGGCGTGAACTTCGACGCGCAGCAGCCGTCCGGTCACCGGTGCTGCCACCTCGAAGCGTTCCCGGATACGGGTGATGCCATCTTCGGCGATGCTGACCTCGAGCGGTCCCCGGCTCACCTGCGCCATATCGACCGCGATCGGTTTCGGCACGAGCGCCCACGCTGCGGCGGCGACGATCAGCGTTCCTGCCGCGGCCCCACCCCATCTTCGTTTCGTCATCTTCATGGCGTCACTCCCTGGTCTTCAGCACTTCCACGAGATCGAGCTCACCGATGCGTCGCTGCACCACGACCGCGGTGAACGCGGCCGCCATCGCGATGACGAAGAACGAGATGGCGTAGGTTCGTCCGCTGATCACGAGCGGGATGCGGTACACCTCGGAGTCGAACATCCGGGCGATGTAGATGCAGAGCGCCCATCCGCCCGCGAAGCCGATCGGAATCGAGGCCAGCGTCAGGACGGCCTGCTCGCCGAGAAGCATCGCCCCCACTTCACCCTTCGAGAAACCGAGCACGCGCAGGCTGGCCAGATCGCGGCCGCGCTCCGACAGAGCGATGCGTGCGCCGTTGTAGATCACGCCGAATGCGATGACGCAGGCGAAGGCGACCACCATGGCCGCCGAGATATAGATGTTCTCGACGATGGTCTTGCGCACGCTGGCGAGCATGGCCTCGCGCAACGTCACCGAGGCCACGCTCGGCATCGACTTCAGCGTCGCGTAGAGCTTGGCCGCGAGGGCCGGTTGCACTGCCAGGTGCGCCGCCGAGAGCGACGGCCCTTCGCGCATGAACGCGTTCACATCCTCCCGCGCGGCATAGGCGGAGACTCCGATCGCTTCATCGACGAGCGACGCCACGCGCATCGAGGCCACCGATCGCGGGGCGGAGAGCGCCTCGACGATCACATCGTCGCCCGCGGAGACCTCCAGGATCTCCGCCAGCTTTTTCGTCAGCACGAGGCCTTTCGGCGGAAGCGTGACTTCCTCACCGTGCGTGCCGATGAGGCGTCGCATCGTCGCGCCGCGCTCGAGCCCGAACAGCGCGATCCGCCGTGAATGATGGCCGGCACGAATGCGCACCGGCACGACGCGGAGCGGCTCGACTCTGATCACACCCGGCAGGCGTGCCATCGCGTGCAACGCTTCATCGCCGCGCACCTCATTCAGCTCGATCGTCGCGTCATCAGTCTGCGCGGCCCGGAACTGCATGTCGATCATCGATTCCAGCGCATCGAACGAGAACTGGCCGACGACGAGGATCATCCCGGCGGTGGCCATGGCCAGCACCGACATCGCGGTGCGAAACGGCGTTCGCTGCAGCGAGCGGAGAATCATCCGTACGGGCGGCGACACGGCGCGAATGATCCTCATTCGATCGAGCACGCTTTTTCCGAAGCGCAGCGGCGCCTCGCCGCGCATCCCTTCGGCGGGCGGGAGCGCGGCCACACGCCTGACGGCGCTCAGCGCGCCTACGACCGCCGCAAGGATCGTCGTGCCGACCGAGATGGCGATGGCGGCCGCGCTGACGCGAAACGTGAGCGCGGGGAAGTGGAAGAACTTCGTGTAGAGGTCCGTCAGTCCGCGGCCAAGCCAGATGCCGAGGGGGATGCCGGCCGCCGAGCCGATGGCGACGATCACCAGGCCGAACGCCGCGAAGTGGCGCCCAATCGAGCCATTGCCGTAGCCGAACGCTTTCAGCACCGCGATCTGCTCCCGCTGCGATGCCACCATGCGCGTCAGCAGGAGGTGGATCAGCAGCGCGGCCACCGCGAGGAAGATCGCCGGGATGATCATCGAGGTGATGCGATCCTGTGCCAGCTCGTCGCGCAGGAACCGGTACGAGCTCTGTTCGTCGCGGCCATACGCCCCCAGCCCTCCATAGCCCGCCAGCGCGCGGTCGATCGCCGCAATCACTTCGGCCCCGGATGCACCAGGCGCAAGCGCGAACGTCACGTCGTTGAACGCGCCCTGCATCCCTGTCGCCGCGGCGAGGTGATGACGGTGCATCCACATGATTCCGAATCGCCGATGGTCGGGAAAGGCGCCTCCGCGCGACTCTTCGATGAACTCGGGCGTGATGGCAATGCCGCAGATGCGCAACGTTCGCCAGCGGCCATTGATGATGGCCGCGATGTGCGAGCCCGGCAGCAATTTGTTCTCGCCCGCGAAGGCTTCGCTTACAAGGACCTCGTCAGCGTTCACCGGCATGCGGCCGCGGCGGACGTGCACCGCGTTCAACC
>DATLWH010000740.1:0-3863 GCA_035576505.1 Thermoanaerobaculia bacterium
TCCTCCATCGCTTTCAAAACGGGATAGATGGCGCTGAAGCCGCCGGGAACCGACTCTACGGCCGCCGCCTCGCGGACGATGATGCCGTAGCGGGCCAGCAACTGGTGAACGAGCGCATTGGCACGCTCCGTTGCCGAGCCGTGCGGCGGCGGAAGGAGCGACCAGCGGCCCTGCGTCGAGGGGGGCGCGACGCGTCGCGAGCGGAATCCCTGCGTCCGCGGAGCCGTCTTCGGACGCGTGTACGCGCGCAAGGCGTGAAAGGTGTCGTTCGTGATCACACCGCGCCAGACCAGGCTCCAGAGCGCATCGACGACATCGTTGGCGAAGCCGCCAAGGGCCGACTGAATCTGCGCGAAGAACGATGCCCCTCCGGAGCGCAGATGTTCGACGATCCGTTGCTCCAGCTCGCTCAACTCCGCCTCGGCGGCCGCGCGCAGAAGGGGAAGATGGTCGGTGAGGTACAAGGCCACCCGTCCGTCCCGCTCCCCGATCGGCTCGACTCCCGTCCAGACGATCTCTCCGGCTGCGCTGAGAGTATCGAGATCGGACGGCTTGTAACCGTCGAGGCGCGCCGAGAGGATCTCGGACTCGAGGATCGACGCCGGCAGCGCTACCCCTTGCAGCGATTCGATGACTTCGAGCAGGCCCTCCAGGCCGCGGCGTCGTTTGCTCACGAGCTGCCAGGCGCCGATCAGGCGCGTGTACGCCTTCGTGTCGACCGGCTCCACTTCCTTGCGCAGCTTCGCCAGCGAACGGCGCCGGATGGAGCGCAGCACTTCGCTATCGCACCACTCACGCTGGGTCCCGCCCGGCCGGAACTCCCCTTCGATGAGCCGGCCGCGCTCGACGAAACGCTCCAGAGCCGCCGTCACGACCGCGACGCCGACTCCGTAGCGATGCGCCACGTCGGGCGGCGTGAACGGCCCATGCGTGCGCGCATAGCGCAGCACCAGATCGCCTGTCGGGTCGGAGACCGGCTGCAGGTAACGATCGGCGAGACCGGCCGGAAGCGGCGCGCCGAGGGCGTCACGGTAGCGGCTTGCATCCTCGATGGCGATGAAACGCTTCTCGCGGGCGACCGGCACCTCGATCACGCGGCGCGCCTTGGCCAGCTCACGCACGGCCGCCTTCGCGTCGACAAGAGTGCGTTGCGCCAATTCATCGAGCGACAGATCGCCGAGGCGCAGGAGCAGGTCGTGAATGGCATCGGGCGACTTGGCCTTGTGGCGGTCGTCCAGATGCTGCAACTCGATCTCCAGCGCGTACAGCGCGTCGGCATCGAGCAGCTCGCGCAACTCCGGCTCGCCGAGTAGCTCGCGGAGCTGGGCCTGATCAATTGCCAGCGCCTGGGCGCGGCGCTCGGCCAGCGGCGCATCGCCGTCGTAGATGAAGTTCGCCACGTAGCGGAAAAGGAGGGAGCCCGCGAATGGTGACGGTTTCTCCGTGTCGGCCACCACGACGCGGATTGTTCGCTGCTGGATCTTCTTCATCGTGGCCACGAGCGCCGGCACGTCGAAGACGTCGCGCAGCACCTCGCGGTAGGTCTCGAGGATGATCGGGAACGATCCGAAGCGCGACGCCACCTGCAAGAGGTCGTAGGCGCGCTTGCGTTGCTGCCAGAGAGGCATGCGCCGGTCCGGCCGATAGCGCGGAAGGAGCAGCGCCCGCGCCGCCGCCTCGCGGAACTTCGCCGCGAACATCGAGCTGGCGCCGAGCTGGCGGACGACGAGCTGCTCGATCTCGTCGGCGTCGGGGATGACCAGCTCCGCCCGCGGGGCGGCATCGGTGTCGGGGAAGCGGACGATGAACCCGTCATCGCTCCACATCGTCTCCACGTCGATCTGCAGCTCGTTGCGCACCTTCGCGGTGACCGCCATCGCCCACGGCGCATGGATACGGCCGCCGAAGGGGGTGAGGACGCAGACACGCCAGTCGCCGAGGTCGTCGAGGACGCGCTCGATCACGATCGTCCGATCGTCGGGGACTGAGACGGTGGCGGCCTGCTGATCGGCGAGGTACTGCAGGAAGTTCTTCGCCGCCAGCTCGCCGAGGTCGTGTTGTGTGGTCAACCGCTTCACCGCGGCGGCAGGCGTCATGGCGCCGACCTCGCGCACGAGCGCGCCGATCGCTTCACCGAACGGCACCGTCCGTTCCGCGGCGTCGGCCTTCCAGAACGGCATCTTCCCCGGCTGGCCCGGCGCGGGGGTGACGAGCACGCGGTCGTGGGTGATCTCCTCGATACGCCAGGTCGATGCACCGAGGAGGAACGTCTCGCCGACGCGCGACTCGAACACCATCTCTTCATCGAGCTCGCCGACCCGCGCGCTCTGCATCTTGTCGCCGCCGGCCAGGAAGACGCCGAAGAGCCCGCGGTCGGGAATCGTGCCGCCGCTGGTGATGGCAACGTGCTTCGCCCCCGGCCGCGGCGTGAGGATGTTCGTGACGCGATCCCAGGTGATGCGCGCCCGGAGCTCCGCGAATTCATCGGAGGGATAGAGGCCGGAGAGCATGTCCAGCACACCATCGAACGACGTGCGCGCCAGCTCGGCGAACGGCGCGGCCTGGCGGATGGTGGCGAACAGCTCGTCGGCGCCCCACGGCTCGACGGCGATCATCGCCACGAGCTGTTGCGCGAGCACGTCGAGCGGATTGCGCGGATAGCGCGTCGGCTCGATGGCGCCGCGGTGCATGGCATCGGTCACGGCCGCGCATGCCAGCAGGTCGCCGCGGAACTTGGGGAAGATGATCCCCTCGCTGACCGTGCCGACCTGATGGGAGGCGCGCCCGATGCGCTGCATGCCGCTGGCGATCGACGGCGGCGCCTCGATCTGGATGACGAGGTCGATCGCTCCCATGTCGATCCCGAGCTCGAGCGACGAGGTGGCCACGAGCGCGGGGAGGCGCCCCGACTTGAGGTTGTCTTCGATCTCGATCCGTTGGGCACGGGCGATCGATCCGTGATGCGCCTGCACCAGCGTCTCGCCCGCCAGCTCGTTCAGCGCTCCGGCCAGCCGCTCGGCCAGCCGGCGCGAGTTGACGAAGATGAGCGTCGACCGGTGCGCGCGGATCAACTCGAGCAGCCGCGGATGGATGGCCGGCCAGATCGAGGCCCGGACTGCCCCTCCGGCAGGCCCGCTCGGAATGTCGTCCCGCGAAGACTCATTGAGCCTGGCCATCTCCTCGACCGGCACTTCGACGTGGAGCGATAGCCGTTTCTTCTCACCGGTATCGATGATGGTGATGGAGCGCGCCGGAGCACTGGAGCTCAATCGGGAGTCGGGGGTCGGGGGTCGGGGGTCGGAGCGGGATGGAATGTTTGTTTCTCCGACTCCCGACCCCCGACCTCCCACCCGCGAAGCGCCCACGTGCCCCGCCACCTCCTCAGTCTCAGGAGCCGGGGGCCGGGGATCGGAGCGGGGGTGATCGGACTTACTGCTTTCCTCTCCGACTCCCGACCCCCGACTCCCCACCCCCGAAGCACCCAGATACCTTGCCTCCTCCGTGTCGGGAGTCGGACGTTTGGGGTCGGAGCGGGACAGAATGGTTGTTTCTCCGACTCCCGACCCCCGACTCCCGACCCCCGAAGCCCCCAGATACCTCGCCACCTCCTCCAGCGGATTCTGCGTCGCGGACAGCCCGATCCTCTGCGGCGTTTTGTCGGCGATTATCGACAGCCGTTCCAGCGACAGCGCCAGATGCGCCCCCCGCTTGTTCGGGACGAGCGCATGCACCTCGTCGACGATGATCGTTTCCACACCGCGCAACACCTCGCGCACGTTCGAGGTCAGCATCAGGTAGATCGACTCCGGCGTCGTGATGAGGATGTCGGCGGGATCGCGCAGGAAGCGCGCGCGGTCGGCCTG
>DATLWH010000741.1:0-6909 GCA_035576505.1 Thermoanaerobaculia bacterium
TATGGGCAAGGGCAAGGGTGCGCCTGAGGAATGGGTGTGTGTGGTCAAGCCGGCGCGCATCCTCTATGAGATGGAAGGTGTGACGCGCGAGATCGCCGAGGAAGCACTCCGGCTGGCCGCGCACAAGCTTCCGATCAAGACGCGCTTCGTCACGCGCCTGCAGACGGAGGTGGGTGAATGAAAGCGAACCAACTGCGTGAGAAAAGCCACGACGAGCTTCAGACCCGCGAGCGTGAGCTGAGCGAGCAGCTTTACAAGCTTCGCTTCCAGCGCGCCACGGGCCGGATGGAAGCACCGTCGAAGGTGAAACAGGTGCGGCGCGAGATCGCCCGCATCAAAACCCTCCAGGGTGAAAAGGCGAGGGGCTAAGGCCATGGCTGCAACGGAAGAAACCAAGAGCAACAGCAAGAACGAGCGCACCAAGACCGGCGTCGTCGTGTCGAACAAGATGCAGAAGACCGTCGTCGTGGCCGTGGAGAACCTCGTCAAACACGGGATGTATCAGAAGTACATCAAGCGCACGAACAAGTTCCTTGCCCACGCCGAGAACAACGACATCAATGTCGGCGATCGCGTGGTCATCGAAGAGACCCGGCCGCTCTCGAAACGGAAGCGCTGGAATGTGCGTGAAGTGGTGGAGAAGGCGTCGTAAGAATAAGGATGAAGGATGAAGCATGAAGCATGAAGACAGGGTGATTGCTTCCCGTTCATCCTTCATCCTTCCGTATTCATCCTTATAGGGAGCAGGTCATGATTCAGATGGGAACAGTCCTACAGGTCGCGGACAACACGGGGGCGAAGAAGATCGCCTGCATCAAGATGCTCGGCGGTTCGACCGCCGGCCAGTACGCGCACCTCGGCGATGTGATCACGGCGTCGGTCAAGGAAGCCTCGCCCGACGGCACCGTCAAGAAGGGTGCGGTCGTCAAAGCCGTCATCGTCCGGACGGTCAAAGAAAGCCGCCGCCGCGACGGTTCGTACATCAAATTCGACGACAACGCGGCCGTTCTCATCAACGACGCGCGCGAGCCGGTCGGCACGCGCGTCTTCGGCCCTGTTGCGCGCGAGCTGCGCGAGCGGAAGTTCATGAAGATCATCTCGCTCGCGCCGGAAGTCATTTAACGGAGCCAGGCCATGTACGGAAATCCAACAAAGCAAAAAGAGATCATTCGCGTCAAGCCGCACGTGAAGAAGAACGACACGGTCCTCGTCCTTTCAGGCAAGGACCGCGGCAAGCAGGGCAAGGTGCTGCGTGTGAACGCGACGAAGGGCACGGCCATCGTCGAGCGCGTGAACATGATGAAGAAGCACTCCAAACCCAACCCGCAGAAGAATGTTGCCGGCGGCGTGCTCGAGCGCGAAGCGCCGATCAAGCTTTCGAATCTGCAGGTCGTTTGCCCGAGCTGTGACAAACCAACGCGCACTGGCTCGCACCGCACCGCCGAGGGCGGCAAGCGGTACTGCCGCAAGTGCGATACGGAGATGTAGAAGACTTGGGTTTCGGGAGTCGGGGGTCGGAAGTCGGAGTCAGCAACCTTCCGACACCCGACGCCCGACACCCGACCCCCGCAACGCAACAGGCCGTACCACGCCGGCCCGGAAGGAACCAGGGAACGTAATGGCAGCACGACTGAAAGAGAAGTATCAGACCGAAGTGAGAAAGAAGCTTCAGGAGCAATTCGGGATCAAGAACCCGATGGCCGTCCCGAAGGTCGAGAAGGTCGTCCTCAACATGGGGATGGGCGAAGCGATCTCGAACGCCAAGATCCTGGACAGCGCCGTCGACGAGCTGGGACAGATCACCGGCCAGAAGCCGATCATCACGAAGGCCAAGAAATCCATCGCCAGCTTCAAGCTGCGCGAAGGACAGTCCATCGGGGCGATGGTCACGCTGCGCGGGGAAAAAATGTACGAGTTCCTCGACCGTCTGATCTCGACCGCGCTGCCGCGCGTGCGCGATTTCCGTGGCGTGCCGTCCAAGTCGTTCGACGGCCGCGGCAATTACACCCTCGGTATCCGCGACCATCTGATCTTCCCCGAGATCGACATCACCAAGGTCGACAAGTCGAAGGGGATGAACATCACCATCGTCACGAATGCGAAGGACGACGAGCAGGCTCGTTTCCTCCTCCGCGAGCTTGGACTGCCGTTCACGAAGCAATAAGAGGAATCCATGGCAAAAATCTCGATGATCGTCAAAGCGGCGCGGAAGCCGAAGTTCAAGTCCCGCAAGGTGAATCGCTGCAAGGTGTGCGGACGTCCGCGCGGCTTTCTGCGGAAGTTTCAGCTTTGCCGTATCTGCTTCCGGCAGCTCTCGCTCGGTGGCTATATCCCTGGCGTGACGAAGGCGAGCTGGTAGTCCCGGCTCACGACTGACAAGGAATCACAGGAGTTACGAATGTCGATGACAGACCCAATCGCGGACATGCTCACGCGGATTCGAAACGGAATCCAGTCGCATCACGAACGCGTCGAGCTTCCCGCGTCGAAGCTGAAGGTGGAGATCGCCCGCATCCTCAAGAATGAGGGCTTCATCCGCAACTACAACCTCGCTCAGAAGGACGAGCCGCAGGGGACGCTCCGGATCGATCTCAAGTACTCGCCCAGCGGCGAGCCGGTCATCCACGGCATCGAGCGCATCTCGCGCCCGGGCCGCCGCGTCTATCGCAACAAGCTGGAGATTCCGAGCGTGCTCGGTGGTCTCGGGCTAGCCATCGTCTCGACCTCCAAGGGCGTGCTGTCCGGACAGGAAGCCGTCAAGAGCGGCGTCGGCGGCGAAGTCCTCTGCCAGGTCTGGTAAGGAGATTCCGATGTCTCGTATTGGAAGAAAAGAAATTACGGTGCCCAAGGGCGTCGAGGTCAAACACGACGGAAACGTCGTGACCGTGAAGGGGCCGAAAGGCACCCTCACGACCCCGGTGGTTCCCGGCATCGGCGTGAAGATCGAGAACAACGCGGTGCACTTCACCCGCTCGAACGACGAAGGGCGGTCGCGCGCGTTCCACGGCCTCATGCGGGCGCTCGTGGCAAACAACGTTCGTGGCGTGACCGACGGGTTCAAGCGCGAGCTCGACATCATCGGCGTCGGCTACCGCGCCGAGGTCAAGGGGAAGGAAGTCGTCTTCCAGCTCGGGTACTCGCATCCGGTACGCTTCCCGATTCCGGCAGGGATCGACATCGTCGTCGAGCCGAAGAGCGGTCACATCACGATCACGGGCATCGACAAGCAGAAAGTCGGTCAGACCGCCGCGGAGATCCGTTCGTTGCGCGAGCCCGATCCCTACAAGGGCAAGGGCATCAAGTATTCCGATGAAATCATTCGCCGCAAGGCGGGTAAGGCAGCAGGCAAATAAGCAAACGGCGGGTACAAAGCCTCGCCAAAAGGGCAAAAACAAATGGATCGCGCAAAACAGAGAGTTCAATCACGAGGCCGCATCCGGGAACGTATCCGGCGGAAGGTCAACGGCACCGGTGAGCGTCCTCGCCTTGCTGTATTCAAGAGCCTGAAGCACGTCTACGCGCAGCTCATCGACGACGCCAGCGGCAACACGATCGCTTCGGCATCGACGCGCGAGAAGGATGCCGGCTCGAAAGGCGCGAATGCCGCGGCCGCGAAGGCTGTCGGCGCGCTCATCGCCAAGAAGGCGAAGGACAAAGGAATCACGCGCGTGGTGTTCGACCGCGGCGGCTATCTGTACCACGGCAACATCAAAGCGCTCGCGGATGCCGCGCGCGAAAACGGTCTGGAATTCTAGGGAGGCAACGTGCAGCGTCCGATGCAACGAGGTCAGGGCTCTCCGCGCGGTGATCGCCGCGACGAGCGCAGCGAAAGCGGGATGATCGACAAGGTCGTTCACATCAACCGCGTCACCAAGGTCGTCAAGGGCGGCAAGAACTTCAGCTTCTCCGCGCTCGTCGTCGTGGGCGACGGCAAAGGCCGTGTCGGTTTTGGCTCAGGAAAGGCCAAGGAAGTTCCGGCAGCGATCAAGAAGGGTATCGAGATTGCCAAGAAGAACATGGTCTCGATCTCGATGTCGGGTACGACGATTCCGCACGCCGTGCTGGGCCACTATGGCGCCGGCAAGGTGATGCTCAAGCCGGCATCGGAAGGCACAGGCGTCATCGCCGGTGGTCCGGTCCGTGCCATCCTCGAATCCGCCGGCATCCAGAACATTCTGACGAAATCGCTCGGTACCGCCAATCCGCACAACGTCGTCAAGGCGACGTTCGATGCGCTCCAGCAGCTCCGCAGCGAGGCGCAGTACAACTCGCTCCGCGGCGTGGAGGAGGGCACCGAATCATGAGCGCGGCCAAGGGCAGAAAGATGATCCAGGTCAAGCAGGTCCGAAGCGGTATCGGCTGTCCGCGCTACATGCGCGAGACACTCCGGGCTCTCGGCCTCGGGAAGATGCACCGGGTGGCGACGCGCGTCGACACACCGGAAACGCGGGGCATGATCGCCCGCATCCCGCATCTCGTGCAGGTGGTCGAGTAGCAGATATTCGAAATGGTTGCCGGGTTGCCCGGTTGCCGAGTTGCCGGTAAGAGGCAACCAGGCAACTCGGTAACCTGGCAACTGGGGGAATCATGGAACTGAACAATCTCAAACCAAAGAAGACCTCCCGTCACGCCAGAAAGCGCGTCGGCCGCGGCCCGGGATCGGGCAACGGCAAGACTGCCGGGCGCGGCGAGAAGGGACAGAAGTCCCGGGCCGGCTTTTCCCGCATGCGCGGTTTTGAAGGCGGCCAGATGCCGCTGCACCGCCGCCTGCCCAAACGCGGCTTCACCAACATCTTCAAGAAAGAGCACGCGGTCGTGAATCTCGCCGACCTCGAGCGCTTCGACAACGGGGCCACCATCGATGAGTCCGCGCTTCGCCAGGCCGGCCTCGTCAAGGGAAAGAACGACGGCGTCAAGATCCTCGGCCACGGCAAGCTCTCCAAGAAGCTGACCGTGCACGCCACCAAGTTCTCGGAGACGGCCCGGAAACAGATCGAAGCGGCAGGTGGCACCTGCCAGGAGATCCAGTAACTTGAACTTCCTCGAGACACTTCGCAACATCTGGGCAATCGAAGATCTGCGCAAGCGTGTCCTCTTCACGTTCGCGCTGCTCGCCGTCTACCGCCTCGGATCGCACATCCCGACGCCCGGTGTCGATCCGATCGCGCTGGCGGAGTTTTTCAAGTCGATGGGCGGTGTCCTCGGATTCCTGGATCTCTTCTCGGGCGGCGCGCTGCGCCGCCTGTCGGTCTTCGCCCTGGGGATCATGCCGTACATCTCGGCTTCGATCATCCTCCAGCTCCTTACGGTCGTCTGGCCCTACCTCGAGAAGCTCTCGAAGGAAGGGGAGATGGGCCGCCGGAAGATCAACCAGTACACCCGCTACGGCACGGTGGCCCTGTCGATCGTCCAGTCGCTCGGCGTTGCCTTCTGGCTCAAGTCGCAGAGCGCTCCGGGCGGCGCCCCCCTCGTTCCGGTGAATATTCAGGACTCGCTGTGGGGCATCGGTTTCCCGATCATGACCGTGCTCACCCTCACCACCGGCACGGCCTTCATCATGTGGCTCGGTGAACAGATTTCCGAGCGCGGCATCGGGAACGGCATTTCGCTGATCATCTTCGCCGGCATCGTCGTCAACCTCCCGCATGCCGTCTTCGGGATCGTCGACGACATCCGCACCGGCCAGCGCAACCTCTTCGCCATGCTCGGGCTGATCGTCTTCATGATCGCGGTCGTGGCCTTCGTCGTCTTCATGGAGCGCGCGCAACGCCGCATCCCGGTGCAATACGCCAAGAGGGTTGTGGGCAGGAAGGTCTATGGGGGCTCGAACACCTATCTCCCTCTGCGCGTGAACACCGCCGGCGTCATCCCGGTCATCTTCGCTTCGTCGATCCTGGTGATCCCGCAGACGCTCGCCTCGATGATCAAGACGCCGTGGGCACAGGCCATCGGCGGCCAGATGCGCGTCGGCGAGCCGCTCTACTACCTGCTGCAGATCATCGGCATCATCTTCTTCGGCTACTTCTACACCTCGATCGTCTTCAATCCGGTCGACACGGCCGACAACATGCGTAAATACGGCGGCTTCATCCCCGGCATCCGCCCGGGCAAGAAGACGTCCGACTACATCGACCGCGTGCTGACGCGTATCACCTTCGTCGGCTCCCTTTACCTGGCCGCGGTCTGCGTACTGCCGGAGTTCCTCATCGCCGGTGTGCACGTCAGCCAGTTGCCGTTCGGTATTGGGGCCACGCTCGATCGAGCACTTCCGCTCTGGTTCACGGAAGGTATGGGCTTCAACTTCTACTTCGGCGGCACGTCGCTGCTGATCGTCGTCGGTGTGGCCATGGATACGATCCAGCAGATCGAGTCACAGCTCGTCATGCGTCACTACGACGGATTCATGAAACGCGGCCGCATCCGCGGGCGGCGTGGGTAAAGGGCGAAGAACAGTGAAGCTGATCTTCATCGGCCCGCCGGGCAGCGGCAAGGGAACTCAGGCAAAGCGGCTTGCCGCGCAGCATCGCGTTCCCCACATCTCGACGGGTGACATGCTCCGCGAGGCCATTGCCGACGGTACCGACCTAGGCCTGAAGGCCGCGCCGATCATGGCCTCCGGCGGGCTCGTCTCTGATGACCTGATGCTCGGGATCATCCATGACCGTCTGGCGAAGCCGGACGCCCAACACGGCTTCATCCTCGACGGTTTTCCACGTACGGTGGTGCAGGCAGAAAAGCTCGATACGATCGTCGGAAACGGCACTGGGAATGAGGCCGATAGGCTCCGGGTTCTTCAGCTACTGGTCCCTGACGAGGCCATCGTGAAGCGGATCTCGCTGCGCCGGTCGTGTCCGACCTGCGGGGCGATTTATCACCTCGAATCCGCGCCCCCCGCAGTCGACACGGTCT
>DATLWH010000742.1:0-2154 GCA_035576505.1 Thermoanaerobaculia bacterium
GCCGTCGATCCGATGAGGCGGGCCAGCTCGCCCGGATGCGGCGTGAGAACACGCGGCCGCCTGTGAGGATTGATTTCCTCCGCACGCAACGCAAAGGCGTTCAGCGCGGAGGCGTCGACGACCAGAGGCAGCTCGATGGCCGCGACGAGCAGGCGGATACGGCCGTAGCTTCCCTCGTCATCGGCCAGGCCGGGACCGATCAGGGCTGCGTCCTTGTCACTGACGAAGGCGGCCACATCGTCGCCGGAGTAGGTCATCGACTCGATGGAGCCGGCGTGCACGAGCATCGCGGTCTCGGAGTCCGTAGCCACGCTGACGAGTCCCGCTCCGCTGCGAATCGCGCCCCGCGCGGCCAGAACTGCCGCGCCGCTCCGCCCGGGCGAGCCGGCGATGATGGCCACGTGGCCGTACGTCCCCTTGTGCGTGGTGGCCAGCCGCGGCGCGTAGTGGGGGCGGACATCTGCCGGCGTCGTCAACGCCAGCGTCACGTTCTCGTCTTCGACGGCGGCGGTGGGGATGGAGATGTCGGCGACGATCACTTCGCCGCAGAAGACGGCGGCCGGTTCGAAGACATGACAAAGCTTCGGCGCCGCGAAGGTGACCGTAACGGCGGCGTGTACACACGGCTCGAACGGCTCGGCGCTCGACGCGTTCGCGCCGCTGGGGAGGTCGACCGCGACGATCGGCAGCAGCATTTCATTGATCGAGGCAATCGTCTCGGCGTAAAGCGCCTCTGGTGCTCGATCGAGGCCGGTGCCGAAGATGGCATCGACGATGAGGTCGGCGTCCGAGGCGTGGACGAGCGCCTCGTTGAGCGACTCGTCGTCGGTGATGTCGTACAGCGGCAGGGCCAGCCGCTCGCACACGGCCAGATTCGCCGCCGCGTCGCCGTGGATCTTTTTCCGGTCGCCGACGATGAAGATGCTCGGCACCACGCCCCGCTGTTCGAGGTGCCGGGCCACGGCAAACCCGTCGCCGCCATTCGCGCCGAGCCCGCAGAAGATCGCCGCCCGATCGCAGTCCGGATAGTGCTCCCCGATGGCGTCGGCGACCGCCAGTGCGGCGTTCTCCATCAACACGATCGACGGGATGCCGAAGCGATCGGTGGTACGCCGGTCGATCGACTTCATCTGCTCCGAGGTGAGGATGTGCATCGCGGTAGATCATTCAACCACAGAGACACACGAGATGAAGGATGAAGGATGAAGGATGAAGGATGAAGGCGGAAGGATGAAGGCGGAAGGATGAAGGAAGGATGAAGGATGAAGCTAACGGCGCATTCATCCTTCATCCTTCGATTTTCATCCTTTGTTCTCCGTGCCTCTGTGGTGAAAGGGTTACCGGTCAATCCACCTTCTTCGTGTTGTCATCCGGATTCCGATCGACCAGTTTGTTCAACGGGTCGATCCCGGCGCGGTCGGGCTTCGAGTCCACCACCATCGTGAACGTTGCCTTCGGCGTGGTGAGGTGGTGCTTCTCCAGCGCGAGCACGGGCTCGTTCCCTTTCGTCTTCGACGCTCCGAGGACTCCGATGTCGACCCAGTCGTTGACCGGGACCGCCGTTTCCTTCCCGCGGTCGTCGGCGCGGAACTTCTTCGCCTCCACCGTGACCGTCACCACGTACTTCCCGTCGCTTCGCCTGGTTGCGGCGGCCTCAGTGGCTTTGTTGTCGTACAGCGTAATCGTCTCGAAGAGGTCGGTGATCAGAGACTGCTTCTCCGGCGGCGTCACGGCCCGGAAATCGGCGATCAGGTCGCGCGTCGTCGCGTACGGCGGCTGCTCGAAGGCGTGATCGTGGATGAGCTGGCGCAACGCCGCGTTGACCTTGTCCTCGCCGATCTCGTCGCGCAGCTCGTACATGGCCAGGCTGCCTTTGCGATAGTGGATGTAGCCCTGGTTCTCGACGAGCATCAGCGGCATCTCGGCCACCAGCTCTCCGCCACGCCCGGACAGGTAGCGGTCGAGCTCGTACTTGAGGAAGCGCCGCATCTTGTCGCGGCCGTACTCTTTCTCCATCACCATCAATGCTGAGTACTGAGCCATCGTCTCGACCAGCATCGCTCCCCCCTGCACATCCGCGCCGATGACCTGATGGGCCCACCACTGGTGTGCGACCTCGTGAGCGGTCACGTAGAAGACGTAGTCGATGGCCTC
>DATLWH010000743.1:0-3193 GCA_035576505.1 Thermoanaerobaculia bacterium
CACGCCAGCGAGCCATCCGGTGACAGCGCCAGCGCCGATGCGCCGCCAGCGATCGTGGCCAGGACGGTGCCCGATGTGTTGATGACGCGTGTGTTCGTGTCGTCGCCGGCCAACAGCGTATCGTCCGGCAGGATGCGCACCGAGAGCTGATCCTTCGTTGCGCTGAAGATGGGCTGCAGTGGCTGGAAGGTACAGACGTCATACGCCCCGATTGTTTTCGCCATGGTGTAGACAAGCGTGCACTGATCGGCAGCGAGATCGGCGCTGGTGATTCCGCTCGCGGAAACGAGCGAAGCGCTACCCGTGAGTGAGCCGTTCGCGGCACGGCGCTCGATCGTGTTGCCGCGCACGACGACGGCGTTGCCGGCACGATCGAAAAGCACGGCCGAGGCCCCGGCGGCGAAGGAGGGTCCCGCGTTCGACTTCTCACTCATCAGGTCGTACTGCGTGGCTGCGTTGCGGTCGACGAAGATCACGTTTCCTTTCGGATCGATGAAGAGAGTACTCGCGTCCAGCAACGTCGATTGCCGTCGCACGAAGAGGCTCATGTCCTGTGGATCGAGCCACTGCATCTCACCGCCGTCGGTGCCTTCGATGTACCGATTGGACAGCGTATTCGCCGCGATCAGATCGCCCACTTTGAATGTGCTTCGTGAAGGGGAGTCGATGTTAAATGCCGAAGCCGAACCGCCCGAAAAGAACTGTTTCTGATCCGTCGGCACGCTCACCAGCAGATCGGCCGGCCCGCCCGCTGTCGTCTCCGGCACTTGCACGCGGAGCCGGTCGCCGCCCAATACGTCGACTCGAGGCGACGGTACGCCTCCGAACGTCACCGACGCCCCCTTGATGAACCCTTCGCCGGAAATGATGATCGTCGATCCGGCTGGTGCGTGACGAGGCATGGCCGCCCAGACGTGGGGGAGCGAGATTGCCTGCGCGCCGAGGCTAGAGACGAGCGGGACCCTCGCCAAACGCGCCGCATCTTCGCCCTTGACGCGGATGTTGTAGCCGATCTCTCTGGACCAGGCCCAGCGACTGTTGACCGCCTCGGCGATCTTCGCGACGTCGGCGTCGGACGAATCGGTCGCTGTGGCCACGCCCCCGACGTTGACGTCGTAACGAACCGAGGCCGGGAGCTTCGAGAAGTCCTCTCCCTTCTCGAATGGATGCAGAAAGTCGACGAACTGCACGTAGGGCAAGTCTGCAAAGTGTTGCGCTTGTTCCGGCGTCGCCGCGACCAGGTACGTGTTCTCGTGGACGTAAACGGCGATCGTGGCGCCGAGAGCCTGGATCTCATTCCACCACGTGTTGACGGTAGGCCCGATCAATTGCACGACGTACAAACCCTGATGACCGGGCGGATAGGAGAATGTCTTCTGCGACGGATCGATGTCTTGCGGGATTCCAACTCGAGGATCGAACGTCGCGCCCGGGAGAGAGATCCGTTCCTCGAGCCCCGACTGGACGGAGACGTTCAGCGGGGCGAGCCTCGACGTCACCGTCGCCACCTGGGGGACTGGAACGTTAACGAGGATGAACGCGCCGTAGTCCCACAAGACCGTGCCGCCGGCGTCGGTGATGATCTGCGAGATCGCGGAGCTCGACGCGCTGGGGTGTGGTGTCAGGAGGAGCTTCGTCCACCCGTCACGAAATTGAAAGAGGGCGGAGGCCCGGTGCGGCAGCAGCAGAAGAACGATCAACGACACGAAGCAGGCTGCCTTACGCATTATGGGATAGTAGCATAAGGCTCTCTGCTAGGATGCATGGCCATGACGGCTGCGGCAATCCAGAACAAGCTTTTCATCAACGGTGAATTCGTCGATGCCCGTTCGGGTGAGACCTTCGCCACGACTAACCCCGCCACCGAGGAGAAGATCACGGATGTCGCCTCGGCAGGACCGGACGACGTCGATGCCGCCGTGCGCGCCGCCCGCGCGCAGATGGAGCCGGGGAGCGACTGGCAGAAGATGAAGCCGCGCGACCGCGCCAAGGTCCTCTGGCGCATCGCCGACATGCTGAGTGCGCGCGCCGCCGAGATCGGCCACATCGAGACGATCGACAACGGCAAGCCGATCTTCGAATCGCAGTTCGTCGATACCCCCGCCGCCGCGGAGTGCCTCTACTACTTCGCCGGCTGGAGCGGCAAGGTCACCGGCGAGACCATTCCTATCGCCGACAACGCCTTCACCTACACGCTGCGCGAGCCGGTCGGCGTGGTCGGCGCCATCACGCCATGGAACTTCCCGCTGATGCTGGCGGTCTGGAAGATCGCGCCGGCGCTGCCCTGCGGCAACACGGTCGTCATCAAGCCCGCGTCCAACACGTCGCTCTCCCTCTTGAAGTTCGCCGAGTACGCCAAAGAGTGCGGGCTGCCGGCCGGCGTGCTCAACGTCATCCCCGGCCGCGGCTCCGTCGTCGGCAACGCGCTTGTCGATCATCCCGGTGTCGATGCCATCGCCTTCACCGGATCCGCGGAGGTGGGCAGAGGGCTGATGGCCCGCGCGGCGAAGACCTTGAAGAAGGTGTCGCTGGAGCTCGGCGGCAAGTCGCCGAACATCGTCTTCGCCGACGCCGATCTCGAGGCGGCCGCGCGCGGCGCGCTGAATGCGATCTTCTACGGCAAGGGTGAAGTCTGCGCCGCCGGCTCGCGTCTCCTCGTTGAAGAATCAGCACACGACGAGTTGATGGCCAAGGTGACCGAACGCGCCAACAAGATGGTGGCCGCCGATCCTCTGCACCCAAAGACGCGCCTCGGCGCGATCGTTTCCAGGGAACAGATGGAGACCGTGCTCTCGTATATCGAAGCCGGCAAGAGCGACGGCGCGAAGCTCGTCGCCGGCGGCGAACGTACCGACATCGGCACCGGCAAGGGCTACTTCATCAAGCCGACCATCTTCGACGACGTCGAAGTCGGTCACCGCATCGCCCGCGAAGAGATCTTCGGCCCGGTCCTGGCCACGATCCGCTTCAAGGACGCCGATGACGCCATCGCCAAAGGCAACGCCACCGTCTACGGCCTGGCCGCCGCCGTCTGGACGCGCGACATCTCCAAGGCCCACCGTATCGCCCGCGCCATCAAAGCCGGCACCGTTTGGATCAACAGCTACAACCTCTACGACCCGGCCCTCCCGTTCGGCGGCTTCAAAGAGTCCGGTTTCGGAAGGGACCAGGGTCGCGATGCCCTGGAGAAGTA
>DATLWH010000744.1:0-9489 GCA_035576505.1 Thermoanaerobaculia bacterium
GCCGAGGACATCCAGAACATCGTGCCGAACATGAACGCGAAAAAGATCATGAACCAGATGAATGGCCAGGCGCTGGCGATCGCTAACGCGATCTTTGCGGGTTTCGTCATGAACAATTCCGAGGCTGTGGCGAGATGGTAGCGCACTGGCGCTGAAGCACTGCCATGGGAGAGGAGGCTCTCGTCGCTCTAGTGTCGCGGTTCGCCGCTGAGCGAGCATGCTCCACCGCTCCACCCACCAGCGCTATTTAGCAAGAGAACTTGCTGAATAGCGGGCAAGTCGATACGCGGACGGATTGGAACTCACGAGTCCCTCGTTCCCGTTGCGCGTCGCTGCGCCCCACCCTACCGCCTCCCGTCGAGGATCCCATTCAACTCCCTCCCCGCCTCCCCCACCTTCGGCCCGGGGTGAGTGAAAAGGTTCTCGTCGACGGCGATGGCTTCAACCTTCGAGGTACCGGCGCGGGTGAGCAGCGCGCGCACCGCCTCGGGGGTGACCGAGTGATTCGGATAGAGCAACAGGTCCGGCGGGTTGGCCACGAACGACTCGAGCGAATACTGCGGCCAGCCGCTGACTTCGACGGCGTTGCGGGCGCCGCAGAGGGTGAAGAGGTCGGCGGCGAAGGTGTTGTTGCCGGCCACGAAAAGCGGATCGGTCCAGACGGCGAGCATTACGCGCGGCGGCTTCGGGCGCGTACGGCGCTGGCGGGCCAGGCTGGCGTTCAGGGCGGCTACGGCCGGTTTGCTGTCGACGCCGATGGCGCCGGCGATGGACGTCATCGACTTCGCGATGTCGTCGAGCCGCTCATTCGTGACGACGAGCAGCGGGATGTGTACGGAGGCGAGCGCGCGGCCGATGTTGGGCTGCAGGCCGGCGGCGTTGGCGATGACGAGGTCCGGGCGGAGGGCGACGATCTTCTCCAGAATCGGCGGGAGCCCGCCCACGTGCGGAACGCGTCGGCCGTTGAGAACGTCGGGCGAGAAGTCGTCCGTGCCGGCGATACGGTCGCCGCTGCCGAGTGCCAGCACCATCTCCGTGACGTTCGGGGCGAGCGTGACGATGCGGTTCGCAGCTCGCTCAGAAGACGGCTCGCGCGCGGTGCAGGCGGCTAACAACGTAATGAGCGCGACGAGCGCAAGGCGAAGAGGCCACGTGCAGAAAGGCGCACAGACAGGAGTGTCTGTGCCACATTGAACCTCATGATGTGGCACAGACACTCCTGTCTGTGCTGTGCAGGAACCGACCAAACAAAAACCGCGGCGTCGCCGCCGCGGTTCGGGGAAAGCGTATGGAGCCACGGCTACGACTCGCCGCCTTCGTCGTCTTCCATATCGTTGTGGATGCCGAGGCGCGCGCAGGCAGCGGCGTACATCTGCTTGGAGGCGTTGATCGCGTTCTGAAGCTCAGCGATCCTGTCTTTCACCTTGGCCAGCTCTTCCTCGATCTGGTCTTTCAGGTCGCCGATCTCCTGCTTGGTGACCTGAAGCGTCGTCTCGTAGAACTTTTTTTGCTGATCTGTGATGACAGCCATCTCTCTCCTCCAATTCGTGCCGAGCGGCGGGCGATTATAGCTTGAAGTCGACGCGCACCGTCGTCCACGACTTCACGCGCACGCCGTCCTTCTCACCAGGCGCAAACGTCGAACGGCGAACGCTTTGATCGGCCGCCTCGCTGAGGCCCATCGGCCCACCGGTGATGATTTTCGTTTCGAGAACGCGCCCCGTCTCCGAGATGAGCGCCGAGATGATCACGCTCCCCTGAACGTGTTGAATGCGGGCGATGGGCGGATACGTGGCCGGCGCCTGGCGCGTCGTGTGCGCGGGTGTCAATCCCGGCGTACCGGCGGGGACGAGATCGCCGATCTGCGTACGCGGCTTCTCGGGCTGCGGGGCGGGGCGGGACTCGACGGCCGGCTGTGGCGGCGGAGGTTGCGGCTGGGGTTGCACGGCCGGTGCGGGACGATTCTCCGCGACCGGCGGCGGTGCCACGGTCTGCGTTGCCACCGGCTGCGGTTGCGGTGCGGGAGCGGCGGGACGCTGGCCGGGAGGCGGTTGCGTCTGGGTCTGGGCCCGCGCCTGTTGCTCGAGCTTTGCCTTCTCCGCGGCCAGCCGTTTCGCCACTTCCTCGTTCACCTTCGACGGGTCGATGACGGGAGCCGTCGACGCCGGCACGACCGTACCGGGAGCCGGAGGGGTCGTCGTGGTCGCGGCGATGGAGGTCGAGGTCGATTGCACCTTCGTCACGACGGGGGCCTTCGCCGGAGATGAGGTCGTCGCCGACGGCTTGCGCATCGTCAGGAAGGCCACGGCCGCTCCGATCACGAGGACGGCGCCAATGGCGATCGGCACGACCGGCGCCTTCTTCCCGGAAGGGGCGGCCGCCACCGCAGCGTGCGGCATCGACGCTGGTACCGCCGCGGCGACCGCCGGCTTGAGCGGCCGCAACTCGTTCGCCGCCGGTGCCGCCGGTTCGGGCGTATGGGCCTCCATCGGATGCGGCGTCACGGGCGCGCTCGTGGCCAGACGATGCATGTAGATGGCGAGGTCGGCGCTGGTTGGCGTTGGTTTGAAGCTGTAGAGCACGGCGTCGAGGTCGCGCTGCATCTCCCCGGCGGTCTGGTATCGGTTGGCTGGATCCTTTTGCAGAGCCTTGAGGACGATGGCGTCGATCTCGGGCGTCACCTCATCGTTGTACTGCGAGGGCGCGGTGACACGCGCTTCGCGCACCTGCTCAAGGATCGACAGCTCGTTGTCGCCGCTGAAGAGCTTGCGGGCGGTGAGCATCTCGAACAGCACCGTGGCCAGGGCGAAGATGTCGCTTCGCCGGTCGATGTTGCGGCCCCAGGCCTGCTCGGGCGACATGTACTGGAGCTTGCCTTTGAGGGCGCCGGCCTGCGTGTGCGAGGCCTTGGAGGCGGCTTTGGCGATGCCGAAGTCACAAAGCTTGATGTCGCCTTCCTCGGAGATGAGAACGTTCTGCGGCGAGACATCGCGGTGGACGAGCCCCATCTCCTTGTCTTCGAAGTCGCGTTTGCGGTGGGCGTAGTCGAGGGCCGCGCCGATTTTCGAAGCGACGAAGAGCGCGATCTCGACCGAGAGCGGCTGATCGCGCTCCTGCGCCTTCCTGAGGATGTTCTTCAGGTCGTACCCATCGATGTACTCCATGGCGATGTAGTACGAGCTCTGAATCTTGCCGAGGTCGTAGATATGGATGATGTTGTTGTGGTTGAGCTGCGCGGCCAGCTTCGCTTCATCGACGAACATCTCGATGAAGTCCTGGTTGTCGGACAGGTGCGGCAGGATTTTCTTGATGGCGACGATCTTCTGAAACCCTTCCACGCCGCGCATCCGCGCTTTCCACACCTCGGCCATGCCGCCGGTGGCGATTTTCTCGAGCAGAACGTATTGGCCGAACTTGACGCCATCCGTCGGCTCCTCTTCTTCCGGGTGAAGAGGCGGCACCGCCGCGGGGAACACGGGCTGGGATACGGGGACGCGGTCGAGCGTGGGGATGGCCACGCGGACGGTTTCCGCGGGAGTCGCGGACGGGAGGGCGGCAGCTTGCGGCGGCGGCACGGCCTGGGGCCGGGGAGCGGCGGGAGGCGGGGTCGCCATCGGCGAGGGAGTCGAGACCGTTGGTGTCGGGATTGTTCCGGCCGAGGTCGAGCGGCGCGCGTCCTTCTCCAGACCGGAAAGCGTGTCCTGGAACCGCTTGTCGAGCGTGGGAGAGCTAGGGCGAGGCTTGGCTGCAGGAGGGGCCGGTGCCTGTGACGGCGCGGGAGCGGCGGGTGCGGGAGCCGGCGTATCCTTCTTCTTCTGCTGCGGCATCATGCCGGCGAGCGTGTCGGCCAGCATCTTGTCGACGTCGTCCTTCGGATTCATCGGTTTCCTCGCTGCGTTTGACGGGGCTACGGCATCATCCAGTAGCTCACCGAAGATTTGGTTGGATGTCATCTGGCCGTCGGCGCCGGCCGGCAAGCGGACGGTCAAGTCGCCGTCCAGCTCGGGTGACTTGACGCTGGGGACGACGCCGAACATCTGCTGCACTTTGCCGAGAAACTCGGCTTCGGAATAGGGCTTGGGAAGGATGTCCGACGCACCGAGGCGCGCGGCATCGGCGCGGGGACTCTCGCCGCGATAGCCGGAGACGGTGAGAAGGATGGGCGTCTGCTTGACAGAGTCGCGGCCACGGATGGAGCGGATCAGGTCGGCCGTGCTCATTCTCGGGACGACCGAGGTGAGGACGATGAGGGCAGGGCGGACGGCGTCGACGACCCGAAGGGCT
The DNA here is from genome assembly GCA_035576505.1 of Thermoanaerobaculia bacterium. GTDB lineage: Bacteria > Acidobacteriota > Thermoanaerobaculia > Gp7-AA8 > Gp7-AA8 > JADGNZ01. Next base: position 4,285 of record DATLWH010000744.1, read on the forward strand.
TCTTCGCCGTCTTTCGCAAACCACGCCTCGAACGGCTGGCCTGTCAGAGCCTGCTTGACCCGGTCGGTATAGCGCGGCTCGTACTCGACAACGAGAATGTTTTCAGGCATGTACGTTTGGATTCATGCGCGGGGTAATGGAATGGTCAACATTCTGGCACAAGTTCGCGATCGATGTCGCGGGGGCGGGGTGGCGGGTGCCGGTTGTCTTCGCCTCCCTGGGACCGCGGGCGTCTCGCACGCCGAGCTTGGGACGGCTGAGTTCTTTCGCCACGGAACGTCGGAGTGGGCCCAGGTCGTGCGAGCACGGCGGGCGGGACGCCCGCGGTCCCAGGGAGGCGAAGACAACCGGCACCCGCCACCCCACCCCCCGCGAAGACCACTTGCATTTCCCGAAGACCTTCCCCATACTACGTATCGCACCTTTCGTGCGACGATCTCAGTAAGGCTTCCCGCCGGGCGTTCCAGAGAATGGTTTTCTCCGCCCTGATCGTCGGCTTCCGGCCAGACTCGAAGGTAAGCAATACCCAAGGTTGTTTTATGAATTCGTATGACGCCAGATAATCGACAACCGCGCAAGCGCCGTCGGCGCAGACGGCGAGCGGGCGTACCGGGCCAGGAGAATTCCGGCAACGGCGCACCGCAAAGTCTGCCCAACGGCAACGTCGCCCTACCGAGCGACCAGCAATCCTTTAATGATGGAGCCGGCGGAGGCGCCGGCCGCAGGCGCCGCAACCGATCGCGCCGCCGCGGAGGGAAGCCGCAGGGCTACTCCGGCGAGATGACGCCGGCGCCGCTGCTCGATCTTCCCGCCGGGGAGCTCGCGCCGGTCTCCGGCGTGCTCTGGATCAAGCCGAACGGCACGGGCCTGCTCGTCCAGCCATCCAACAACTACGTCCCGCAGCCGGGCGACGCCATCGTCCCCCGTCCTGTCATCGAGAGACTGCACCTGCAGCCGGGTCTGCTGTTGGCAGGCAGCGCGCGGCGCGCGGGCAACAACCTGGAGTTCGTCGGCCTCGAACAGGTCGAAGGGATGGCCCTCGAGGAGTACCGCGAGTCGCGCCGCCCCTTCTCCGAGCTGATCTCGATCGATCCGAATGACATGTTCAAGCTCGAGACCGAGCCGGAGCGCCTGACCACGCGCGTGATCGACCTCCTCTCGCCTCTGGGCAAAGGACAGCGCTGCCTCATCGTGGCCCCGCCGAAGGCCGGCAAGACGACGCTGCTGAAAGACATCGCCCACGGCCTGAACCTCAATCATCCGGACGTGAACCTGTTCGTCCTTCTCGTCGATGAGCGTCCTGAAGAAGTCACCGACTTCCGGCGCTCGGTAGCCAAGGGTGAAGTGGTGGCCTCGAGCTCCGACGAGACGGCGGAGAACCACATTCAGATCGCCGAGGTCGTGCTCGAACGGGCCCGGCGCCTGGTCGAGATGAAGCAGGACGTGGTCATTCTGTGCGACTCGATCACGCGCATGTCGCGCGCGTACAACAACGAGCAGCGGGGTTCGGGGAAGATCCTCTCCGGCGGCATCGACGCCCGGACGATGGAGAAGCCGCGGCGTTTCTTCGGCGCGGCCCGCAACGCCGAGGACTGGGGCTCGCTGACCATCATCGCCACGGCGCTGGTCGACACCGGCTCGCGCATGGACGAGGTGATCTTTCAGGAGTTCAAGGGGACCGGAAACACGGAGATCGTTCTCGACCGCGGCCTGTTCGAGCGGCGCATCTTTCCGGCGATCAATATTGCCCAGACCGGTACGCGCAAGGAGGAGAAGCTCCTCCCGCCGACGGTACTTCCGAAGACGCACACGCTGCGGCGGGCGCTGGCCGGGACGGACCCGCTGAACGCGATGAAGATGCTGCTGGAACGGCTGCAGAAGTTCTCGTCAAACGACGCGTTCCTGAAGAGCTTCTGATCCAAAAAACCGGATCGCTAAATCACTACTTGTTTACATCGAAGTAGTGTAAAAGGGCGGATACAGCCTGCTTCCCCCAAATTCCACGTTCACGACAGGAGGACTTCAATGTTGCGAAACCGTACCAGAACTACGTTCATGGCGCTGCTTTGCTGCGTCATGACGCTGGCCGCATTCGGCCAGGGCGTCAACATCACGAGCGGCTCGATCAACGGGCAAATCACCGACAGCAGCGGCGGCGTGCTGCCGGGAGTAACGGTCACGGCGACGAACGCCGACACGGGCCAGACCCGGACTGCCGTTACGGACAACAAGGGCGAGTACACCCTCAACCTCCTTCCGCCGGGACGTTACCGCGTCGACGCGGAGCTGTCCGGCCTCGGCAAGACCTCTTCGCCGAACGTGACGGTCCTCCTCGGCAACGACACCAAGTTAGACCTCAAGCTCGCGCCGCAGGTCTCGGAGACGATCACTGTCTCCGGAGTCGCGCCTGTCATCGATACGCAACGTACCGGAATGGCGGCATCGGTCACCAACAAGCAGATCCAGAACCTTCCTCTTCTGGGACGCGACTTCCGCGCCCTGGCCTCGCTGACTCCCGGCGTCAGCGCCGGCTCGTTCGACACCGCATCGATCACCGCAAATGGCGCGCGTCCGCTGTCGACCGACTTCAACATCGACGGGGCCAGCTCGAACAACGACTTCTTCGGCCAGCAGACCGGCGGCTCGCGCGCGCCGTTCACCTTCTCGCAGGCAGCGATCAAGGAGTTCCAGGTCATCCGCACGCAGTACGACGCCGAGTATGGCCGTGGCGTCGGCGCGGTCGTCAACGCCGTCACCAAGAGCGGCGGGAACCAGCTCGAAGGCGAGGTCTTCTACTACGACCGGGACAAGGGGTGGGCGGCGAAGCGCTCGGGTACGATCAATAACAACATCAACGGCACCACGTTTCCCCTGGTCGTCTCCGACAGCTTCCTGGCCAAGAATGTCACGGAGCCGGGGTTCGACCTCGGCGGACCGATCCTGCGCGACAGGTTGTTCTTCTTCCTGAACGCCGACGGCCAGAGGAACTCGCAGCCCGTCCTCATCGGCAATGACCTGCGTACGTCGGCGCAGTTCCTGGCGCTGACCGCGGCGCAGCAGGCCACGGTGCTCAGCAAGATCCAGACGGCCGTCGGCCTGCCCTACGAGTCAGGCCTCGCCTACACCCAGGCCAACAAGCTCAACACATACCTCGTGAAGCTCGACGGCAACCTCGGCGAGAAGAACCACTGGTCGCTGCGCGACAACGTGACGAAATTCGATACCACGGACAGCGGGTCGACGACGACGTTCGGCCTCAATCAGACGAACGAAGTCGACAAGTTCTATCAGATCGCTCTGGAAGGCGACACGGTCTTCACCAGCAATCTGTTCAACCAGTTCATCGGCCAGGTCGGCCGCGACCAGCGTCCGGTGACGGCGTCGAACACCGGCACTGAGTTCTCGATCAACTACAGCACGAATACCCAATTCTTCGGTGCGGCCGACACCACGCCGAACACGGCCGACGAGAAGAAATACCAGCTCAAGGACACCTTGAATTACCAGTGGCGCGGGCAGTCGATCAAAGCAGGCATCGAGGTGCTGCACCGTCACCTGTTCGATTCGTTCCCTCGGTTTGCGGGCGGAATGTACGCGTTCTCTGGCACCAACGGCCTGCTGAACTTCGTCAACAACACTCCGACCACGTTCCAACAGGCCTACGGACCGCAGAACGGCGACGTGGCCTGGAACACCAACCTCTGGGGATACTACGTCAACGACAGTTTCCACCTCGGCTCGCGCCTGACCATCGACGCCGGCCTGCGGTATGACTACGAAGCGACGCCGCGTCCGCCGTCGAACGCCTTCCCGCAGCACCCGGAGTTCCTCTCCCAGATCAGAGACGACAAGAACAACTTCGCACCGAGACTCGGCTTCGCCTTCGACGTCTTCGGCAACGGCCGCTCGGTTCTGCGCGGCGGCACCGGCAAGTTCTTCGAGTACATGCCGGACATCCTCCTGGCCTCGCCGATCCAGGGGATCAGCGGCGCGTTGATCACGACCACGTTCAACTGCAACACGACGCCGACCAATCCCTGCCCGACGTATCCGGCCATCCTTTCTCCGGCGGATTTCCTGGCCAAGTCGAAGCTGGGATCCAACCTCGTCACCATCGGCTCGAATTACCAGGCCCAGGAAGCGCAGCGCGCGAGCTTGCAGTTCGAACAACAGCTCGGTCCGACCTACAGCGCCGGAATCAGCGGCGTCTACTCGAAGCTGAACCACGTGCAGGGCACGGCCAACATCAACATCGTTCCGAGCGGAGTACTCCTCGGCAACATGCCGGTCTACGACTACTACAGCTCGACCAACCCGCTCCGCCCATACAACGACATGGGCATCATCCGCGAGGTCACGAGCAACGAGCAGGCGTGGTACCGCGCAGCGACGCTCGAGTTCCACAAGCTGGCCACCAATGACTCGAAGCTGTCATGGGACCTCAGCTACACCTACGCGAACTCCTACGACTTTGAGACGAATACGCGTTCGACGTCGACCACCTTCCTCATCGACCCGAGAAACCCCGGCCTGAGCGAAGGCATCAGCGACAACGACCTCAAGCATCGCGTCGTCGGCGATCTGATCTATCGTCTCCCGTTCGGGTTCCAGCTCTCCGCGGTGGCCTTCTGGCACAGCGGCTTCCCCTACACCGCGGCCATCAGCTTCGGCGGCTGCACACCGAGCTGCCCCGCCAACAGCCTCACCGGCCAGGCGCAGACGAGCGTCGCGGCGAACTTCACCCCGGTCTTCGTGAACTCGGCCGGAAACATCATCGACATCACCCAGGCCAACGGTTTCACGAGAGCACAGTTCGCCAGCTTCCTGGCCTCCCAGGGCGGCCATCTGATCAGCCGTAACACCTTCCGTCAGCCGGGCGTGTACGACGGCGACCTCCGCCTGAGCAAGCGCTTCAATCTCATGCGCGGAACGTCGCTCGAACTGATCGGCGAGGTGTACAACGTGCTGAACAAGAACATGGAAGTCGTCACGGGCGCCAACCAGGACCTGTTCCGTATCACATACACCCAGGCCACAGACAAGTACGCAATCACCCATTTCACAAACAACGTGGCCCCTGCCGGCCAACCGGCAAACAACCAGAACACCTTTGGCCTTCTCCAGGGATACTCGGGCGAAGTGAGCCCTCGCCAGTACCAGGTCGCGGCGAAGATCACCTTCTAAACGAAACCAACGCATCGACAG
>DATLWH010000745.1:0-2449 GCA_035576505.1 Thermoanaerobaculia bacterium
GGCCTCGCCCAGCGCGCCGACGCGGTTCGTGGCCGTGAAGAGGTCGATGCTCAATCCGTAGAGCGTTTCCAATTCCGTGCGCCTCTGCTCCGCCTTCGCCGCCTGCACGCGGGCGGCGATGACGAGCCGGTTCACGGTCACCGAGGCCACGAGAAATGCCACGAGCGCGAACCAGTTGGCCGGCTCCTCGATGGTGAAGGTGTAGAGCGGCGGGAAGAAGAAGTAGTTGTAGCAGAGCGTGGCGATGACCGACGCGACGGTACCAACGAGCAGCCCGCCCCAGACCGAGATCAGAAGGACGACGATGAGATACGCGAAGCCGACCGTATTCGGATTGAGCCCCAGGACGCTTCCGGCCGCGGTCACGAAACCGAGGGAGCCGAGGGCGGCCAGCCAGGTGAGCAGCCGTTTGGGTCCAAGTTGCATCGGATCAGTGAAACACAGGAGGAAGGGGAGGGTCGTTAACGAGGGATAAAGAAGGGGGCACTCTCTCGCACCGGGAATCAAGCCAAGACCGGGAGTTTGAACGACACGATGCGTATTTGGAATCGACGTTTAGATTTAGAGATCGCCGGCAAAGCCAGCGCCGAAACACGCCGGAGGCGTTCCGTAGATTAGCCGGTGGCAAGCGCCGAAGGACGCGCCGCCACCGGATACCGGATCGCCACCATGTTGCACCCCGGAGGGGTGCCGGAGGGTCTACGCAGGCCGTGAACTCAGAAGAAGACATCGAGTTCGAAGAGTTTCCTGCGGTGAAGCGAGCGCGATCCGCGACCCCTGACCGGGGTCGGCGCTGGCGGCGATCTCTAACCGGTGGCGGCGCGCCTCGGGGCGCTTGCCACCGGCTAATTTACAGCACGCCTCCGGCGTGGCTCCGGTGTGCGTGGCTCTTGTGTGGTTGGCTCAACGCCGATGGTGCGCCGCCACCTCATTCAACATCCAACATTAGTCTGTTGAACTACCGCGTCCCCGCCACACTCCCGCCCTCCCCCAACTCCTCCATCCACCGCCGCCGCCACTCATCGATCGAGACGCCGGAGAGGCGGGCCAGGGCGTGGATATCGTTCTCGCGGTGGATGCTGATCAGGCAGCTCGTGCCGAGGGATGCGGCCAGGTACTTTGTGAAGGAATGAGAGAGGATGTAGAACATCCGCCGTTCGCGTGGCGAGGTGAATTGCGGCGCGTCGCTGGCGAACCAGTTTCGGGCCTCGCCCGCGGCGCGGGAGCGCTCGATTGCGGCACGCGCCTGGGCGTCCACGCGGTCGTTGCCGCCGCTCAGCACCGGCGCGTAGTAACCGCCGTACTTCGTGGCCACCGACGAGGCCACCCACGACGCGAACCCTTCCTCCAGCCACATCGCGCCGCCATCGCCGACCACGGCGTGGACGAGCTCATGGAGGTAGGGCGCCGAGTGGTCGGGCACGCGCTCGCTGTCGAGGAAGACGCGCGGCTCGTGCCGGTACGAGCCTGGGTACCTCGGGTAGGTGTGCGAGACCTCGACGTGCGGTGAGAGATAGATGAGGATGCGCTGCTTGCGCGGCTCCACACCGGTGAACCGTGCGATGTCGCGGACGCCTTTCTCGGCCAGCGCGGCGAAATCGTCGACCTGTTCGGCGGTCAGCGAGCCGGCCGTGCTTCTCACTTCGACGCCGCCTCGGACTCGTACGAGGGGAGCTCGATCGACCTCGTCAGCGACCCGCCGGTCGTCATTCAAGTCGGCGAGCGCGGCCGTGGCCGAAAGCGATACAATCGCGGCAATCACCCTAACGATACGGCGTCTCATCGCAGTGCCAGGGGCTGCACCCGAGGTGCCAGAAGTGAATCGTCTTGATGTGGTCGCATCCAGTCGGTTGCCGCAAACGTATCTCAATCGTCGTCCAACAAAACTTAGGAGGAGAGTCTCATGAATAGTCGCGATCTAGCCAAGTACCTCGTTCTCGGTGGTGTCATCGCCGGCCTCAGCGCCGGAACCAACCTGCGTGCCGATCAGACCAGGTCGAACACGCTCTCGTTCAATCAGGCTTCGCAGTCCGTCCAGATGGCATCGACCGACAAGCATGCCTGTAAAGGCCTGAACGGCTGCAAGGGTCTGGGCGCCGACGGCAAGAACGATTGCAAAGGCAAAGGCTCCTGCGCGTCGAAGGAATACCGGCATTCCTGCGCCGGCAAGAACGCCTGCAAGGGTCAGGGCGCCGGCGGCAAGAACGAGTGCAAGGGCAAGGGTACCTGCGCCGTTCCTCCGGCTCCGCCGAAGGCCTCGTAACACGGCTCGCGTCACGGAGGGCGGGCGCCTGGTGCCCGTCCTCCACCTTCCAACGGATATCCGATGAATCGATTCAACCTCCCTGACCTCGGTATCGGCGTGGGGCTGCGTACCGTTCACTATTCGCACATCCTGGGGTCGCAACCCGATGTCGACTGGTTCGAGGCCCTCTCCGAAAACTACCTC
>DATLWH010000746.1:0-3794 GCA_035576505.1 Thermoanaerobaculia bacterium
GAACAGCGGGAACAGGGCTGCGGTGACGTCGGCGATGTCCTTGTCACTCATGATCCCGAAGACGAGAAGGCGGGGAGAGGCGATGCGGCCGATGATGAAGGGCACCACGGCGGCGATGGCGTGCGCATTGTGGCCGCCATCGATCCAGATCTCCTTACCGGCTCGCTCGATCCGCTCCAGACGGCCGCGCCAGCGCGTCTCCGCCACGCCGCGCTCGATCGACTGCTCGGTGATCTTCGTCAGAACCGGCCGCAGCTCCTCGGCGGCGCGCACAGCCAGCGCCGCGTTTCGCTCCTGAAACGCTCCGGCCAGCGGTGTCGAATGCCTGTCCGTCACGACAGAAAACGGATTGCCGAACTGCGCCGCGCGACGGCGGAGAACGGCGAGAGCCGTCGGATCGTCGTTCGACGTCAGGACGATCGCGCCGCGGTGAATGACGCCTGCCTTCTCGACGGCGATTCTGCGGATCGTCCGGCCGAGGAACTCCGTATGGTCGACGCCGATCGGGGTGATCAATGCGGCCAGCGGGCGTACGACATTCGTGGCGTCGAGACGCCCGCCCATCCCCACCTCGAGCACCATCACGTCGCAATTGGCCTCGGCGAAGGCGATGAAGGCGATGAGCGTCAGGGCCTCGAAATAGGTGGGCGTGATTGCGACGCGTTCCGAGGCCATGCGCAGCCGTTCGATGGCGGCGAGGAGCAACGCGTCCTCGATCATCGTTCCACCGATCATCCACCGCTCGCGCAACTCCACGAGATGGGGCGATGTGTAGAGTCCGGTGCGGTATCCCGAGGCGTTGAGGATGGAGGTAAGCGTGGCCGAGGTCGAGCCTTTGCCGTTCGTTCCGGCCACGATGATCGAGGGGCAGGCCCGTTCCGGGCGATCGAGCGCGTTGAGCAGGGAGCGCATCCTGCCGAGGCCGGGGCGGATGCCGGAGCCCTGAAGCGAATCGAGCCAGAGCAGGGCCGCGGTCGTCAAGAGATCAGGACGCCGCTTCGCGACGCTTACCCATGAACAGGTGAAGGAAGCGGGACAGCGCCGGCTTCATCTCCGAGCGCGCTGTGATGAGATCGACCATGCCGTGCTCGACGAGGAACTCGGCGCGCTGGAAGCCCTCGGGGAGTGTCTGCCGGATGGTCTGCTCGATCACCCGCGGACCGGCGAACCCGATCAGAGCCTTCGGCTCGGCGATGTTGAGGTCTCCCAGCATCGCGTACGAGGCCGTTACGCCGCCGGTGGTCGGGTCGGTGAGAATGGAGATGAACGGCAGCCGGGCCTCAGCAAGGCGGCCAAGGGCGGCGGAGATCTTCGCCATCTGCATCAGGGAGAGTATGCCTTCCTGCATGCGCGCGCCGCCGGAGGTCGAGACGATGAGCAGCGGCTGTTTCTTTTCCAGCGCGCGCTCGGCGGCCAGAGTGATTTTCTCGCCGACTACCGATCCCATCGACCCGCCCATGAACGCGTACTCCATGGCGCAGATGACGACGCTGAGGCCGTCGAGCTTCCCATCGGCGCAGAGAACGGCGTCTCCCTTGCCGACCCGCCCTTCGTAGACCTTCAGCCGGTCCCGGTAGCGCTTCGTGTCGCGGAACTCGAGCGGGTCAGCAGAGCGGATTTCGGTGGCGAACTCCTTGTACTTGCCGTCATCGAACAGGATGTCGAAACGCTCGCGGGCGCTGAGGCGGAAATGGTGGCTGCACTTCGGGCAGACGCTGAAGTTCTGCTCGACTTCCTTCCGGTAGACGATCTCCTTGCACTCATCGCACTTGACCCAGAGCCCCTCCGGGATGGCGACCTGCTTTTCGACCACTTCCTTCGGCTTTTTCTCTTTGCGGAACCACGCCATGGCCCCGGACTCTAGCTCAATCGTCGGCGGAGCGCCACGCCGCAACCGAGGCGATCAGCAGGCGGTCCATGACGCCAGGAGTACGCGAGGCGCCGATGAAACGGTCCACGACGTCGGTTCGGGCGAGCAAGGGCGTCGCGGCATCTGGCGCGATGGCGCCCGGCCGTCAGATCTCCCGGAAGATGTACGGCCGCAGTACGTCGAGATTGGTTTCGAGCTTCGTCACGTCGAGGAACCGCAGCGTGGCCGCGATCGAGGAGAGGAGGGAGTTCCCATCCTGCGGCGTGTAGCAGAAGCCGACGACTTTCCGCGAGCTGGGGACGGTCAACGTCGACATCGGCATGACTGTCTGAGAGAGGATGCGGCCGAAGTAGCCGTGGTCGCGGCCGAACGAGAAGATCTGGTTGACGGAGCGTTTATTCGTGCAGGCCACGCGCGGATTGGAGCGAAGCAGCGACTTGACCTCTTCGAGCGTCGTGTCGTGGCGGAGGTCGAGGTCGAACCAGAGGGTGTGCATGTACTGCGTGTTGATCTTGATGGCCGAGGAGAAAAGGTTGAGCTTCTCGCCGACGGTCTGGAAGAGGTGGTAGGCGTCGCGCGCGTGATGCGTACCGAACTCCGGGTCATCGTGCTTGCCGGCCTCGGGGGCGGCCACGAAGCCTTTGGCGTCGGAGACGTCGTTTGCCCGGCGCATGCAGACGAATCTGCCGGCAGCCAGGTTCACTTTGCCTTCGCGCGTGGCAATCGTCTTCAGGAGCACGGAGATGTTATGCGTGTTGCAGGAGACGATCTGCACGAAGCGCTCGTCGGGAGACTGTACTTCCTCGTTGATGCCGCGCGCATAAGGCTTGCCGAAGCCGAACTCCGATCCCTGCGCCAGAAAGCCCTTCGGGCCGCTGCAGCGGTTGTAGTACTTGGCCTTGTTGTCATTGCCGGCAGGCGTGCAGTCGACGATGACCGTGGCGCGATCGAGCGCCTCTTCGGTCGTGAAGGATACGCGATGGCCGAGCCGGGTGAACTCGTCGCGGGCATCCTCGTCGACGACCAGCTTCCCGCCGTGGTTGATGAGATGTTCGACCATGGCCCGGTCGTCGGACTTGGGTGTGCGCTTATGGAACGTGACCTCGTCGATCCCCCACTTCTCCTTGAAATCAGTGAACAGCCCGATCAGCGGCTCGCCGATCGTGCCGGTTCCGACGACATGCACGATGTTCTTGTTCGACATTGCTCTCGCTCCCCGGAAAAGCGCGCGGATTGTAACAGGGTCGGTTGACAGGGGAGTTGACAGCGAGAGTGAGTAGACGCATCCTCGACAGCCATGGCAGGGATATCAATCGAAGTTCCGGACGAGCTCCAGGAGCGATTGGAGAAAAGAGCAGCCGCTTCCGGAATGTCACTGCCCGAATACTTGGCCGACCTCGCAAAAAAAATGGCCGTATTGCCGACTCGCCAAGAAATGATCGAGCGTCTGGACAACCTCACGCGCGCCGACATCGCCTCGAGCGCGGACGCCGTCCGTGAGGGGGCGCGAGGAGCGTGATGACCAACTTGATCGGGCAGTCAGCCGCGACTGATGGTTGTTGTCGACGCGTCCGCGCTGGTTGATCTCTTGCTGGTTCGGCCCGCCGCCGACGCCTTGGCCGATATTGTCTTCGGCGCGGGTGACGTAATTGCAGCGCCGCATCTGATCGACCCGGAGGTACTTCAGACACTCCGGCGCCTTCTCCGTGTTGGGAAGATCGATGGCAGGCAGGCTGATGCCGCCCTCGATCTCTTCCCGTACATCGTTATCGAACGTCATCCTCCCCACGTGTTTCGTCAACATATCTGGTTTCTCCGGAACAACCTGACCGCCTATTACGCGACGTACGCGGCACTCGCTGAAGCACTCGATGTGCCGCTCATCACCAGTGACGCCCACCTGGCCCGCTCCTCCGGCCATACC
>DATLWH010000747.1:0-2795 GCA_035576505.1 Thermoanaerobaculia bacterium
CGTGGGCAGGCTGACGCGTTGCGGCGTAGCCCCGTCATACAACTTGATCCAATCCAGATCGAGACCTTTTACCCACATGTCCAGAAGTTTGGAGAGCTTCTTGTCGGCGATCCATTTGCCGACCGCCTCTTGCAGGTCGGCATCGGTGCTGAACACCGACAGCGCTTCTTTGTTGCGTTTCACTTGTCCCTGATGAACGTCCTCGACAACCTTGTCGCCGGTCACGTACGCCTGAAGCTTTTCAGACAACTCTTCGGCCGATCGCACTACGAAGCCGAGGCGTTCTTCCATCGCTTCCCGACCCACCTGAAGCGTGTAGGCCATCGACACGAGATCGACCACGTTGGGCCGCGTGCTAAGGAAATTCAGAAGATCACCTGCTTTCTGCAGCAGCTGATCCGACGTCCTCGCCGAGAGCGGGATGATTACCTGCGCCAGAGCGATCGTTTGGCGCAAAGCCGCCTGATACTCCCCGATGATCAGGTGAGCATTCGATCCACCGGCGCCGAACGACGAGAGCCCGGCGATCCGTGGCACCTTCCGGCCGTCGATCACCGGCTGCTCCCAAGGGCTCAAGGTCTGATTGACAGTGAAGGGACTCCTCCCAAAATCAATATGCGGATTCAACTGCGCCGAATGCAGCGAAGGCGCGATCTGCTGATGCTGCAGCTGCAGAAGGACTTTGGTCAGCCCTGCAATACCAGCCGCCGACTCGCAATGGCCGATGTTCGATTTCGCCGATCCGATCAGGCAGAACTCGGTGTCCTGCGTCTGACGCCGAAAGGCCTTGCTAAGCGCGGCAACTTCAATTGGATCGCCGAGCTTCGTGCCGGTTCCATGCGCTTCGATGTAGCTGACATGGCGCGCGTCGGTATGCGCTTCCGCCAATGCCCGGCTGATTACACTCTCTTGCGCGATTGGGTTCGGAACCGTGATCCCGTTGGTCTTTCCACCGTGATTGATGGCACTGCCACGAATGATCCCGTAAATGTGGTCACCATCCCGCTCGGCATCGGAAAGACGTTTCAGCACCACTACCCCAACGCCTTCTCCAGGGATGTAGCCATCGCCCCCCTCACCGAAGCTTTGGCAGTGGCCGTCACTGGAAATGTACTGTCCAGCGCTGAGCACCAGATATTTGTTAGGATGAATGCTGACATTCACCCCTCCGGCAATTGCCATACTGGTCCGCGAATGTTTCAGATCCTGACAAGCAAGATGAATGGCCGTCAATGAAGAGGAGCACATCGTGTCCATAGTCATGCTTGGACCGTGCAGGTTGAGGAAATACGACACGCGATTAGCGATGCTAGCCGCGCTTCCTACAACTCCCAGACGTCTCCCCTGCGCGCTGGCTTCAGCGCCAAACAACTGGTATTCGGTATACATCAAGCCCACGTACACACCGACCTGACCCGGCAGATCGTCCTCACCCGGCTCCTGCAGACTTGCGCGGGTATAGCCGGCGTCTTCGATCGCCATCCAGGCATGCTGTAGAAATAGCCGTTCCTGCGGGTCGATCAGTTTCGCTTCTTTGGGGGAGATATTGAAAAACAGCGGGTCGAATTCGTCGACGCCGGCAATGAAGCCGCCCCACTTACTGTAATGGCTACCGTTTTGTTTGCGGTCGTCGCTGTAGTACTCACGCCAGTCCCAACGGCCCTTCGGGACTTCGATAATGCAGTCCTTCCCATCGCTCAGGTTCCGCCAATAGGCCTCGATATCAATCGCCTCGGGATAGCGGCCGCTCAACCCGATGATGGCGATGAGGTCAGATTCCGTCGCCGGGCGGGTCGCAACAGGGCGAGGACGGCTGACGTGCCTGCGCGCGACCGTCGTTCGGGCAGGAGATTGCGGGTCAGACCAAGTGTCAACGGCCGGCGCGTGGAACAGTGCGGCCAATCGGGCCGAATGGGCCTCGATGAAGTACTCGGTCAGCGCAGCGATCGTCTGATATTCGAAAAATAGCGTCTTCGAGAGCAGCCCGAATGTCTGTTCCAACTGGCTTGTCAGCTTCATCGCCAGAATCGAGTCGATGCCATATTGCTCTAGCGCGGCTTCCGGGTCGATCTGATTGGCCGACAGCTTCAACAAGCTCGCGAATTGCCTGCGCAGGAAGTCTCGCGTATTCTTCGCCAGACTTTCCGAATCGATGGCGGCAACGGGTTCCGATTGTTTTACGCGCGGTTCCGGTGGCAATGGGGGAAGGGTGAGGAATGCGCGGCGCATCTGCGCCAGATCGCCCTCCGCGACGAGCACCTGGTCGAAAGGCAAGGCCAGGCTGAGATGGAGCGTCTGCATACCGGTAGCCGTCCGCATCGGTTGCGCGCCGGTGTTTTGTTGCAGCAGCTCCAGGCTGGCAGGCTCGAAGCGCATCCCGCCGGATTGCCACAATGGCCAGTTGATCGACCGCGTGCGCCCGTACCGCTGTCCTGCGGCCACCTGTCGATTGCGATGCGACGCGAACTGGTCCATGAAGCCATTCGCTGTCGCGTAATCCGCCTGACCCGCATTACCCATCGCACCAGCGAACGACGAAAACAGCACGAAGAAATCGAGTTCAACATCCTGGCTGGCCTGATCGAGGTTGAGGGTGCCGGTGACCTTTGGCGTCAGAACTTCGCGGAATTCGGCGCCGGTCTTTTTCAGGATGAAGTTATCCGCAATCATCCCGGCACAGTGAAGAATGCCGTTGAGATGTCCGTACTCGTTTATTGTGGCGGTGATGAGTTGCTCCACCTGACCGAGATCGCCCGGGTCCATCTGCTGATAGGTGGCCCGAGAGAATACGTCGA